>JAAZFP010000069.1 GCA_012511645.1 Microbacteriaceae bacterium | reverse complement strand
GTATTGGGGTGCGTTCACCGATGCGACGCGTGATTTTAGCGCGCCCGTGGTTGCCCTCAGTGTCGAAGCGCTCGCGAACAATGCGCACGATCTCACGCGTCGTGCGAACGGCACGACCATTCGGGTGGCCTCAAAGTCGATCCGCGTGCGAGAGATTCTTGATGCGGTGCTTGCCCTGCCCGGGTACCGCGGGGTGCTCGCCTATACGCTCGATGAGGCGATCTGGCTGAGCGAAACGATCGACGACATCGTCGTCGCCTACCCGAGCGTGAACCGCGAGGCCATCGCCGCCCTTGGCAACGACGCTCACGCCGCGAGTCGCGTGACGGTCATGATCGACAGCATCGATCAGCTCGACCTCATCGACAGTGTGATCGCGCCCTCGCGACGGGCGCCGATTCGCCTGTGCCTTGACTTCGACGCCTCGTGGCAGTCGAAGTTGCTGGGAGAGATCGGTGCATTGCGCTCGCCCGTGCACGAACCTGCCGCACTGCGGAGGCTTGCCGAGCGGGTGCTGCAGCGCGCAGGGTTCCAGCTGGTCGGCATCATGTCGTACGAGTCGCAGATTGCAGGGGTCGGGGATCAACCCGTTGGCAAGCCGGCGAAAGGGATGTTGATGCGAGCAGTGCAGCGCCAGAGCGCCGCAGAGCTTGCGGAGCGCCGGGCGGACGCGGTCTCGCGCGTTCGGTCGATTGCCGAGCTTGAGTTTGTGAACGGTGGTGGCACGGGCTCCATTGAACGGACCGCAGCCGAGTCGGCCATCACCGAGATTGCGGCAGGGAGCGGGCTGTTTGGCCCTCACCTGTTTGACAACTATCGGGCTTTCACTCCTGCGCCCGCCGTGGCGTTTGCGCTCGACATCGTGCGACGACCGAACCCCACCACCGTGACCGCACTCGGTGGCGGCTGGATCGCATCGGGGGTCGCCGGCACTGACCGGTTGCCGCAGCCGGTGTGGCCAGTCGGGCTTCGCTACTCGGGGCGCGAGGGCGCCGGAGAGGTGCAGACTCCGCTGATCGGCAGTGCTGCGGCATCGATGCGTGTGGGTGATCGGGTCTGGATGCGGCACACCAAGTCTGGTGAGCCGATGGAACACACGAACCAGGTGATCCCTGTTCGTACCGTGGCAACCAGCACCCCATCGCGGCAGTCAGCGGCTGCGGCTGGGCAACCGATGCTCAGCTACCGCGGAGAAGGGAAGTGCTTTTTATGAGCAAGCAGTGGCGCAACTGGGCCCGCACCGAATCATCGCGTCCAGTGCTTGACCTCGCGCCCCGCAGCGTCGCGCAGGCCGTGCGCACGATCGAGCGCGCGCGTGAGACCGGCCACACGGTGAAGCCGATCGGCGCGTCTCACAGCTTCACCGCGATCGGCGCAACCGATGGCATTCGGCTCAGCATGGAGCGCCTGCGTGGGCTCGTCGATGTCGATCTGGAACGTGGGCAGGTGACGCTGTGGGCCGGCACACACCTCTGGGAGCTGCCCGCGATCCTGAACCCGCTGGGGCTTGCGCTCGAAAACATGGGCGACATCGACCGTCAGACCATTTCTGGCGCAACCTCGACCGGCACTCACGGCACGGGCCTGCAGTTTGGTGGCTTGGCGACGCGCATCGTGGGAGCCACACTGCTCACCGGCACCGGTGATGTGCTCACGGTGAACGCACACGAAAACGCAGACCTGTTGCCCGCAGTACAGCTCGGGTTGGGGGCTCTGGGCGTGCTGCTGACGGTCACGGTGCAGTGCGTACCGAGGTTTGTGCTTCGTGCGGTTGAGGCGCCCGCGCAGCTCGATGAGGTGCTGCGCACCTACGCTGAGCGCAATGAGCAGGCTGACCATTTTGAGTTCTACTGGTTTCCGCACACGGCGAGCACGCGCACCAAGACGAACACGCGATTGCCGATTGGTGAGGATAAGCAGCCGCTGAGCGCCCTGTCGCGAGTGCTTGACGAAGAGCTCATGAACAACGTCATGCTTGGCGCGGTGGTGGGATTTGAAGGGCTGGTGCCCAGCACGACCCCCGCCATCAATCGGGCGATTGCCTCAGTCTCGAGCCGCCGCACGTACAGCGATGAATCGCATCGGGTGTTCGTGACAAATCGGCGGGTTCGATTTCGTGAGATGGAGTATGCGCTGCCGTTTGAGACGATCCCTGAGGTGATGCGTGAGCTGCAGCACCTCATCGAGCGCAAACGTTTTCGGGTGTCTTTTCCTGTCGAGGTGCGCGCGGCGCGGGCCGACGAACTCTGGCTCTCGACCGCGAGCGGCAGGCAGAGCGGCTATATCGCGGTGCACCGCTACTGGCGAGACCGCGACCACGAGTATTTTCGCGAGGTTGAGGCGCTTTTTCGCGCGCACGATGGTCGGCCGCACTGGGGCAAGATGCACACGATGCGTGCCGACGACCTCCGCACAACCTACGCGAAGTTTGATGATTTCGTGTCGCTGCGTGATCGTCTCGACCCCGATCGCATCTTTGCAAACGACTACCTGAGACGAGTGCTCGGCGACTGAGAAGACCGGCTTTCCCAGCGATCTCGTAAGCGAGAACGATAAGATTTGGCCATGCTCACTGCCCTCATCATCATCGGCATCGTCGCCCTCATTGGCATTTATGTCTGGGTGACCTACAACTCCCTCGTTACCCTGCGGGTTCGGGTCGACGAGGCGTGGAGCGATATTACGGTGCAGCTCAAGAGACGTGCTGACCTGCTGCCAAACATCGTTGAAGCGGTGAAGGGTTACGCGGCACACGAGAAGGGCGTGTTCGAAGCGGTCACGCAGGCGCGTGCTGAAACGATTTCGGCGCAGTCACCGGCTGAGGCAGCCGTTGCCGAAAACCACATGCAGCAGGCACTGAAGAGCATCTTCGCGGTCGCAGAGGCCTACCCGCAATTGCAGGCGAGCCAGAACTTCTTGCAGCTGCAGAGCGAGCTCGTCGATACCGAGAACAAGATACAAGCAGCGCGTCGGTTCTATAACGGTGGTGTTCGTGAATACAACACGAAGCTGCAGATTTTCCCGAACAACCTCTTCGCGAAAATGTTTGGTTTCACCGCTCGTGAGTTCTTTGAGGTCGATGACATCGCGGCAATCTCAGAGCCGCCGCGCATTCAGTTCTAAGCAGGAGGCAGCGTGTACCGCGCGATTCGGCGCAACAAGGTCAACAGCGTTCTCATTATCCTGCTTTTTATTGCGATCATCGCAGGGCTTGGCTGGCTTGCCTCGGCGATCTATGGCTCGTCTGCGATCGTGATCTGGGTGCTGGTGTTTGCAGGCGGCTACGCACTCTTCCAATATTTTTTGGCGGGCAAGCAGGCCATTTCGATGAGTGGTGCGCAGCGCATCACCGAGGCCGACAACCCTCGTCTCTATCGCATCGTTGAGAACCTCTCGATCACGACCGGCACGCCGATGCCCGAGGTCTATATCGTGCAAGACCCCGCGCCCAACGCATTTGCGACCGGGCGCGACCCCGAGCACGCCATGGTTGCGGCAACCACGGGGCTGCTCGACATCATGACCGATGCCGAGCTCGAAGGCGTCATGGCACACGAGCTCGGCCACGTGCGCAACTACGATATTCGGGTTTCGATGATTGTCTATGGCCTCGTAGTGGCCGTCGGCATGATCGCCGACATGCTTATTCGATTCGCGTTCTTTGGGCGCAACAACAGCAACCCGGTGGTGCTGGTGTTTGGTTTGGTGGCCATGTTGGTGGCGCCGCTGGTTGCGTCGCTCGTGCAACTCGCGGTATCGCGACAGCGTGAATATCTCGCGGATGCCACTGGCGCCATGACGACCCGGCACCCTGAGGCCCTTGCCAGCGCGCTGCACAAGCTGAGCG
Organism: Microbacteriaceae bacterium; assembly: GCA_012511645.1. Taxonomy (GTDB): domain Bacteria; phylum Actinomycetota; class Actinomycetes; order Actinomycetales; family Microbacteriaceae; genus Leucobacter. The sequence continues at coordinate 26,397 of JAAZFP010000069.1, read as the reverse complement.
AGTACGGTCGTCCGCTACAGCGACAGAACAGCAGCATGGCGCACCTGTGGATCGCGGATCCGCTGAAGCCTGGCATGATGCAGCGACTCTTCGCGACGCACCCACCGATCCCTGATCGTATTCGTCGTCTGCTGAAGATGGGAGGCTCGTTCTAACGTGGCCTCCATGTTCCGCTCGCTGCGGATGCGCAACTACCGCATCTGGTTCATCGGCGCGTTGGTGTCGAATGTTGGTGCGTGGATGCAGGCCACCGCCCAGAGCTGGGTGGTGCTGACTGAGCTGACCGACAACGATGCGATAGCCGTGGGCATTACGATGGCACTGCAGTTTGGTCCGCAGCTGTTGCTCGTGCCCCTGAGTGGCACGGTCGCTGACCGGTTTGATCGCAGGCGGGTGCTCATGGTGACGCAGTCACTGTTGATGCTGCTCGCACTTGCGCTTGGTGCCTTGCTGGTGTCGGGTCAGGCTGAACTGTGGCAGCTGTATGCGTTTGCGCTCGCGCTCGGTGTGGTCAACGCGTTTGACACACCTGCGCGTCAGGCCTTCGTGTCAGATCTCGTGGGCGCTGAGAATCTGTCGAATGCGGTTGCGTTGAACTCTGCCTCCTTCAACTCGGCAAGGCTCATCGGCCCCGCGGTCGCTGGTGTGCTCATCGCCATCGTCGGGTCGGGTTGGGTCTTTCTCATCAACGCCGCATCGTTTGTGGCGATGCTCATCGCGCTGTGGCTGATTCGTACGCCGCGAGTGAACCACCTGGCGAGAGCCGGTGCTGAGGGGCGAGGCGCTCAGCTGCTTGCCGGTTTCCGGTATGTCGTGAAGCGGCGCGATCTGCTGGTCATCTTCATCATGGTGTTCGTGATCGGCGCCTTCGGTATGAACTTTCCCGTCTATTCGTCGACGATGGCGGTGGAGTTTGGTCGTGGGGCAGGGGAGTACGGTTTGCTGTCATCGGTGCTTGCGATCGGATCGCTCGCCGGTGCGCTGCTCGTCGCCAGGCGCCCCGCTGCCCGCTTTCGTGCGGTGGTGCTCGCCGCGGCCGGGTTCGGGCTGGCAAGTTTGCTCGCAGCAATGATGCCGACGTTTTGGACGTTTGCGGCAGTGCTCGTTTTCATCGGGTTTAGCACGGCGACGTTGCTCTCCACCGCAAACGGCTTCGTGCAGACCACGACCGACCCGAATGTGCGCGGGCGGGTGCTCTCGCTGTATTTCGCGGTGTTGATGGGCGGCACGCCAATCGGTGCACCGGTGGTTGGCGCCGTTGCAGACGTGTTCGGCCCACGGTGGAGCCTCGGGGTCGCCGCAGCGGCAGGCCTCATCGCCTTCGCGGTCGGCATCGGCTGGCTCATCGTGGGCCGCAAGTTGCGCGTGCACGTCGGCCCCGGCAGAACGGTCACCGTGACCCACGCTGGCAAGCCCGGTCTCGACGATGATCCGGGCGCCCAGAGCGAGACGCTCACGGCACCGCTCAGCGTGCTGCGGCGAAGCCCGGTGATTTTGTCAGAACCGAGTTCGGCGCCGCAAAGTGGGCCGCTGAGCGAGGGCCTGACCGGGCCGATTTCTCTCATCGATGAGACCCTCGGTGACGATCTCGACGGTGACCCGGATGACGGCCTGGATGACGCCGCAGGTCACACCCGATAACCCTGCGGGAACGGCGCAAGACGGCTAGGCTAGAGCCCTACCCACAGCGGTGTGAGCCGCGATGAAATCTATATCGGAGCCGATACGTCTTGAGTGATTTTCTCTCTGCCCAGACTCGCACAGAAACCGACTCGCTCGGCAGTGTGGAGATTCCCGCAGCAGCCTATTGGGGGGTGCACACGGCGAGAGCTCACGAGAACTTTCCGATTGCACGACGACCGATCTCGGTCTACCCAGACTTCATTCGCGCGTTTGCCTGCGTGAAGCAAGCTGCAGTTCGCGCGAACCTCGAGATTGGGGCACTTGACGAGCAGCGTGCGACCCTCATCGACCGTGCCTGTGAAGAGGTGAAGACCGGCATGCTGCTCGACCAGTTCGTGGTTGGTGTCGTGCAGGGCGGCGCTGGCACCTCAACCAACATGAACGTGAACGAGGTCATCACGAACCGGGCGCTTGAGCTCGCCGGGCACCAGAAGGGTGACTATGACTTCATCAATCCCAACGACCATACGAACCACAGCCAGTCGACCAACGACACCTACCCGACCGCAATCAAGATCGCGCTCGCGTTCTCGCTGACCAGCCTGCTCGAAGAGCTCGCGCTGCTTGCCGACGCCTTCGCACGCAAGGGGCGGGAGTTCGCGCACATTATCAAGGTCGGTCGCACCCAGCTGCAGGACGCTGTGCCGATGACGCTGGGCCAGGAGTTCACCGCGTTTGCGGTGACGCTGCGTGAAGACATCGATCGCCTGCGCGAGGCGGTGACCCTGCTTGGTGAGGTCAACATGGGGGCGACCGCGATTGGCACTGGTATTAACGCGCCGAAGGGCTATCGCCAGGCTGTGGTGCGTCACCTTCGCGACATCACCGGTTTGAACCTCGTGAGCGCGGGTGACCTGATCGAGTCGACCAGCGATACCGGTGTGTTCATCACGTTCTCTGGTGCCCTCAAGCGCAGCGCGCTGAAGCTCTCGAAGATTTCAAACGATCTGCGCCTGCTCTCGTCAGGGCCGCAGGCGGGCCTCGGCGAAATCAACCTGCCGCCGCGCCAGGCGGGCTCGTCGATCATGCCGGGCAAGGTGAACCCTGTCATCCCAGAGGCAGTGTCTCAGGTGGCCTACGCGGTCGCCGGCTCTGACGTGACCGTGTCGATGGCAGTCGAGGCAGGACAGCTACAGCTCACCGCGTTTGAGCCGATCATTGCTCACTCGCTGTTCCAGTCGATCACCTGGCTTGAGCGCGCTTGCACGACCCTGCGGGTGAACTGTGTCGACGGCATCACAGCAAACGAAGACCGACTTGAGGACATGGTGTCACGCTCAGTGACCGTCATCACGGCGCTTGCCCCGGTCATCGGCTACGCCGCTGCGGCGAAGCTCGCAAAAGAGGCGCTCGCCACGAACGAGCGTGTCTCGGACCTGGTGATTGCCCACGGGCTGCTTGACGAGGCACAACTCGCAGACATTCTGCAGCCGGCGAAGCTCGCCGGGCTCGAACCAGACCCGCAGACCGGCGCGATCGACGTGATCAGCCGCGACGAGTGAACGACTCGCGATGAGCGTCGCGGAGCTTAGCGCTCCGCGACGCAGCGATTGGTGAGCGCGCCGATGCCCTCGATGGTGACGGTCACCTCGCTGCCCGGCACCAAATAGAGGGGTGGCTTGCGCGAGCGCCCCGCGCCACCGGGTGAACCGGTGGAAATCAGGGTTCCGGGCAGCAGGGTTGTCGCCTGTGAGATCGACGAAATCAGTTGAGCCACGGTTCTGATCATGAACTCTGTGGTGGAGTCTTGCACGCGCAGCCCGTCAACGTCGGTCGTGAGCGCGAGCGCCTGTGGGTCGGGAATTTCATCAGCGGTCACGACGACCGGACCTACGGGCGTGAACCCATCAAACGACTTGCATCGTGACCACTGAGGCTCTGCGAACTGAATATTGCGAGCGGTGATGTCGTTCACCACCGTGTATCCGAACACATGCGAGAGCGCCTCCTCTGGCGACACGTTTCTCGCGGGCGAACCAATGATGACCCCAAGCTCGCCCTCGTAATCGATCTCCTCGCTGAGCCGCTCGGGGAGCGGCACCTCCGCGCCGTGGCCCGTGAGTGAGTTGGGGAACAGTGAGAACAGCACGGGCCCCGAGTCGTTATCGAGCTGCAGTTCGCTCGCGTGCTCGTCGTAGTTGAGCCCGACGGCCAGCACGATCGGTGGCTGCATGACCGCAGGCCCAAAATTCAGTGCGCCGAGCGGTTCGCCCGCACCGTCGGGCAGCGCCGCGGCCGCAGCGCGAACCGCAGCGAGGGCGTCGGGCCCTGCCTCGATGAGCTGCTGCAGCGTAGCGCACGGTGTGCTCAGCGCAGCAAGCGCAGACACTGCGATCGCTCGCCCGTGTTGAATGATGACGAGTTCCGACTGCGAACTCCCTGCCCGGGTCACATGTGCAAACTTCACAACACTAGGGTACCCCGCCCGGCTCAAGTCAGTGGAAAGGGCACAGTCGGCAGACTCGGCTTCCTCTCATAGCGAACAGTGCTGCGCGCGGGAGTGATGCGGGTGAGGATGGACGTATGACTGAAACACCGCTGACCAAGCCCGAGATTGAATTCCCCGACGGGCCAGCGCCCGCAGAGCTCCAGATCATTGACGTGGTTGAGGGGAGCGGTGAAGAAGCACTCGCCAGCTCCACCGTTGAGGTGCACTACCTTGGCGTTGACTACGACTCCGGCGAAGAGTTTGACAGCTCGTGGAGCCGTGGTGAAACCATCAACTTCCCGTTGCGCTCGCTCATTCAGGGCTGGCAGATCGGTATCCCCGGTATGAAGGCCGGAGGTCGACGCAAGCTCATCGTGCCACCCGCGCAGGCGTATGGGACCGCTGGTGGGCATCCGCTGGCTGGCAAGACCCTCATCTTTGTGATCGATCTGGTGTCGGTGAGCTAACGCTTTCACTGTGTAGCACTCCACACCTCAGAAACAGCCCGCCGGTTTTTCGGCGGGCTGTTTCGTTTGCTGTGAGCTTGCTGAGTGGTAGGTTTTTGTACCAGGTGTCCACATTTGTATAAGGAGACGTTGGTGGCAGAAACCCAGCCAAAGGCTGACACGCAGACAGAGTCGAGGCAGCCGAACGGTGCCATCGATCGTTTTTTTGAGATCACGCAGCGGGGATCAACCGTCGGTCGAGAGGTGCGCGGCGGCATCGTGACCTTCGTGACGATGGCCTACATCGTCATTCTGAACCCGATCATTCTGACGACCACGACTGATATCAATGGAGATCAGCTTGAGTTCGGCCAGGTGGGCGCCGTCACCGCGATGACTGCTGGTGTGATGACGATCCTCTTCGGTGTCGTTTCGCGCCTGCCGTTCGCGTTCGCAGCGGGTCTCGGTATTAACGCGTTCGTTGCGTTCACCATGGTCGGCCAGGTCACCTGGCCCGAGGCCATGGCGCTCGTCATGATCAACGGTGTGCTTATCGTGATTCTCGCGGCGACCGGCTTGCGCCGCATGATCTTTGATGCGGTTCCAATGGAACTGAAGATCGCGATCACGGTCGGTATCGGCCTGTTCATCGCGTTCATCGGCTTCGTGAACTCGGGCTTCGTCACGGCGACCCTGAACGCATCGCCGCCCGTGGGTCTCGGCGTCTTCGGTTCCATTGCGACCGTGCCGACCGTGCTCTTTGTGATCACGCTGTTGGTCACCGGTGTGCTCGTGGCGCGCAAGGTGCGCGGCGGCCTGCTCATCGGGCTCGTGACCGGCACCGTGCTTGCGGTGATCGCAGAGGCCATCTGGCAGCTTGGATCGGGCCAGGAGAACCCCGGTGGCTGGGGCCTCACTGTGCCCGCGCTGACCGGCAGCCCCTTCAGCATGCCCGATCTCAGCCTGGTCGGTGCCGTCAGCTTCGACTTCGGCAAGGTCGGTGCAATCACCGTCGTCATGCTCGTATTCAGCCTCTTGTTCATGAACTTCTTTGACGCGATGGGCACCTTCACCGGGCTGTCGCGTGAGGCGGGGCTCGCAGACGAGAAGGGCAACTTCCCACGCCTGAAGTCAGCGCTCGTCGTTGAGGGCATCGGCGCGGTTGCGGGTGGCTTCACCTCGTCGTCCTCGAACACGGTGTTCATTGAGTCGGGCTCAGGCATCGGCGAGGGCGCCCGCACGGGTCTCGCGAACGTCGTAACTGGTCTGCTGTTCCTGGCAGCCATGTTCCTGACCCCGCTCGCCGAGATCGTGCCGACCGAGGTCGCCGCTGCTGCGCTCGTGGTCGTCGGTGCGATGATGATGACCCAGATCAAGGCGGTCGATATGAACCGCTTCGACGTTGCGCTGCCGGTGTTCCTCACCATTACGGTGATGCCGTTCAGCTACTCGATTGCCAACGGCATCGGCGCGGGCTTTGTGTCATGGGTGATCATTCGTGCACTGTCAGGCAAAGCTCGTGACATTCACTGGCTGCTGTGGATCGTCGCCGCCGGCTTCGTGATCTACTTTGCGCGCGGACCGATCGAAATGCTGATCGCGGGCGCATAGCCGAATCGAAACACGCACGGGGCCGGGCTGCATCACGCAGCCCGGCCCTGTGCGTTCGAGTTAGTTGCCGAGCACTCGCTGGTAGGCCTGCGAGTAACGGTTGTCTTCTTCTGAGGTGAGTGGTCGCGAGTCGAACACGAGCGCGGCCATCGCGTCATCCGGGAAGATGAGTGGGTCGTCTGCGAGCTCGGGATCAATATCGAGCATCGCTTCCTGCGCACCCGCCACCGGTGTGACGTACTGCACATAGGCGGCAACCTCTGCAGCAACATCGGGCTGGTAGTAGTAGTTGATCAGTTCGTGCACCTGATCGTAGGCCTCGATGCCGACGGGCATGGCGAAGGAGTCGATGAACTGTGTGGCGCCGCCCTCGGGCACCACGAACTTCCAGATCTCTTCGCCGGCTTCGTCGTTGATCATGGTCACATCGCCTGACCACGCCATGCCCGCCCAGACGGCCTCGGTCTGCAGATCTTGGGTGTAGGAGTTGCCCTTCACCGTGTAGACCTGGTTGTTGGCGAGTTGTTCTTCGACCACCTCGAGTGCGGCGAAAAACTCGTCGTCGCCCCATTCGCCAGAAATATCAATGCCGTTATCGAGCATGATCAGGCTGATGGTGTCGGCCTGTTCGCTGAGCAGGCTCACCTTGCCCTGCAGCTCTGGGTCCCACAGGTCGGAGATCCGCGAAATGCCCTTGGGGTAGAGCTTCGTGTTGTAGACCAAACCGGTCATGCCTGCCTGGTAGGGGATGGTCCACTGACGATTCGGATCGAACCCGACATGGCTGACCATCTCAATCATCTGCTCATTGACGTTCGGCATGAGGCTGCGGTCGAACTCGCCGAGCTGATCCTGCTCAACCAAACGAACGAGGGTGGAATCGGTGAGGCAGAAGGTGTCGTAGCCGGTATCTTGGCCCAGCTGCAATTGGTCGCGAATCTTCGCGATAAACATCTTGTTGTCGTCAATGTCTTCGAAGTAGTCGACGCTGATGCCAGTGTCTTCTTGAAACGCTTCGAGCGTCGGGTTGGTGCCGGTGGCATCGTCGAAGTCGAGGTAGTAGGTCCAGTTGGCCCAGCGCACATGCCCGGCCGCACCGCCACCCCCGCCTCCCGAAGGAGAGCATGCCGCGAGAGAGGCGGCACCAGCGGCCGCGCCGCCAACGCCAATCGACTTCAGTAGACCGCGGCGGCTGAGTGAGGCCGCCCGTGCGTGCTGCACAAGCTGGCGCACCCGTGGATCCTGAGGAATTGAACGAGACAAATCGAGCTCCTTTGCATCGAACTGTTTCGTCCCATACTTGCACGGACCCGCAGTCGTTGCGACTTTTGTGTTCGACTGTGCAGGTTTCGTGATGGGAACGTGAGATGGCGCTCGGTGCGAAACGGGGTGAGAGGGGTGTGATGCGAGATTTATGTATACAAATCATGGAAAAACAATTGACAATTCCCGCTTCTGGCTTATGTTTGTATACATGGCGAGTAAAGTTGCGGAGCGCGCGAGCGATCGCGCGTATCACGAGCTGCGCCGCCAGATCCTTGCACTTGAACTGCAACCGGGCGAGGTGATCGCCGAGGTCGAGACCGCCGCACGCGTGGGGGTTTCTCGCACCCCGCTGCGTGAAGCCATCGCTCGGCTCCTCGCCGACGGCCTGCTTGCCCAGGAGGGCGCGCGCGGTGTGGCGGTCGCCCCGATCTCAGCGGTCGATGTGCGGCAACTCACCGAGCTGCGCGAAGCACTCGACACCCAGGCCGCGCCACTTGCCGCCTCACGAGGTGCGCAGCAGCGATTTCAACAACTTGCCGTCGAGTTCGCAGACCTCTCGGCGTCACTTCCACACAGAAGCGCAGGGGCGAGTGCTGACCGTTCAGCCACCTATGCGCTCGCCGCCGAGCTTGACGAGGCGATCGATGAGGCGGCTGCAAACCCGGCGCTCGTGGCATCGCTGCAGCGGGTTCGGCTTCGCCTGGCGCGAGTACGTCGCCTGGCTCAGGATCGCCCCTCCCGACTGGCCGAGGCCGCGGGGGAGCACCGGGACATCGCCCAGGCGATTGCTTGGCAAGACCCAGAACTTGCGGCGAACGCGGTGCGCGTGCACCTGCGACGCAGCCTGCATCACGCCCTCGCACTGCTCGATGAGCACGAGGCACAGACCACTCACCACCCCAGCAATCAGAAGGAATCAGCATGACTCAGCTGCATCACGTTCGTGTGTATAAGAGCGAAGAAGACCTGCCAAGAGAAGAGCAGCTTGCGTGGAAGATCGCGGAGGTGGCTGCAGACCCGGTCGAGGTCGACGCAGACGTCACCGACATGATCATCAACCGCATCATCGATAACGCGTCGGTTGCGGCAGCATCGCTGAACCGAGGCCCGATTGTCGCGTCTCGCGCTCAGGCGCTGTCGCACCCCGTGTCGAACGGTGGCGCTGGTGCGACGGTGTTTGGACTCGATACTGAGCGCACGAGCCCCGAGTGGGCCGCCTGGACCAACGGGGTTGCTGTTCGTGAACTCGATTACCACGACACCTTCCTTGCGGCCGAGTACTCGCACCCGGGTGACAACATTCCGCCGATCCTCGCGGTGGCTCAGCACATCGGCAAGGACGGGCGTGCGCTGCTGCGCGGCATCGCCACCGGCTATGAGATTCAGATGGATCTCGTGCGCGCGATCTGCCTGCACAAGCACAAGATCGACCACGTCGCGCACATCGGGCCTTCGGCAGCCGCCGGCATCGGCACGCTGCTCGGCCTCGACGTCGAGACGATCTACCAGGCCGTCGGCCAGGGGCTGCACACCACCACGGCAACCCGCCAGTCGCGCAAGGGCGAGATCTCGACCTGGAAGGCCCACGCTCCCGCCTTTGCCGGCAAGATGGCAGTTGAAGCGGTTGACCGCGCGATGCGCGGCCAGACCTCGCCGAGCCCCATTTACGAAGGCGAAGACGGCGTGATTGCGTGGATGCTTGATGGCCCCGACGCGAGCTACCAGGTGCCGTTGCCGGTGAAGGGCGAGTCGAAGCGCGCGATCCTCGACAGTTACACCAAGGAACACTCGGCCGAGTACCAGGCGCAGGCCTGGATCGATCTCGCCCGCAAGCTGCACGGTGAGCACCCAGAGCTCGTCGACCCCGCGAACGTCAAGGCCATCGTGCTGCACACGAGCCACCACACTCACTACGTCATTGGTTCTGGCGCGAACGACCCGCAGAAGTACGATCCGAAGGCCTCGCGCGAGACCCTCGACCACTCGATTCCCTACATCTTCGCGGTCGCGCTGCAGGATGGTGGCTGGCATCATGTTGACTCGTACGCGCCCGAGCGTGCGGGCCGTGCCGACACGGTCGAACTGTGGCACAAGATCACAACCGCAGAAGACGCGGAGTGGACCCGCCGCTACCACTCGGAAGACCCAGATGAGAAGTCGTTCGGTGGTCGCGTTGAGATCGAACTCACCGATGGCACGAAGATCGTCGATGAGATCGCAGTGGCAGACGCTCACCCGCTCGGCGCACGCCCCTTTGCCCGCGCCGAGTACATTCGCAAGTTCCGGTTGCTTGCTGAGCCGGTGCTCGAAGAGGTCGAAATTGAGCGTTTCCTTGACCTCGTGCAGCGCCTGCCCGAGCTCACCGTCGACGAGGTGCGTCAGCTGAACATCATCGCGAAGCCCGGGGTCATTGACCTCGCGTCGGCACCGAAGGGACTCTTCTAATGCTGTATTCGAAGACCTCGCCCGCCGAAAAGCGTCGCATTCTGCGCGAGCAGCTTGCGACCGGCAATCTGCTGCGGTTTCCCGGCGCCTTCAACCCGTTGAGTGCGCGCCTGATCGAGCGCAAGGGCTTTGAGGGTGTCTACATCTCGGGCGCGGTACTCGCAGCCGACCTGGGGCTTCCCGACATCGGCCTGACCACGCTCACTGAGGTGGCGGCGCGCGGTGAGCAGATCGCTCGCATGACCGAGCTGCCCGCCATCATCGACGCCGACACCGGGTTTGGCGAGCCGATGAATGTGGCGCGCACGATTCAGCATCTCGAGAACGCGGGCCTTGCCGGGTGTCACATCGAGGATCAGATCAACCCGAAGCGGTGCGGTCACCTCGATGGAAAGGCGGTCGTCGACGAGGCGACCGCGCTGAAGCGCATTCGCGCCGCGGTTGATGCTCGACGCGATGAGAACTTTCTCATCATGGCCCGCACTGACATTCGCGCCACCGCTGATGGCCCCGCGGGTCTCGCGCTCGCGCAGGATCGAGCCAAGGCGCTCGTTGACGCCGGGGCCGACGCGATCTTCCCCGAGGCAATGCGCACGCTCGAGGAGTTCGAAGCGATTCGCTCGGCCGTCGACGTCCCGTTGCTCGCCAATATGACCGAGTTTGGCAAGAGCGAACTCTTCAGCGTGCAGCAGCTCACCGACGTCGGCATGAACATCGTCATCTGGCCGGTGTCGATGCTGCGCATCGCGATGGGAGCGACGGGCCGCGCGCTCGACACCCTGATCGACGAAGGGCATCTCACAGGCAAGCTCGGCGAGATGCAACACCGTGCTGATCTGTATGACCTGATCGATTACGAGGATTACAACCACTTCGACACGAGCGTGTTCAACTTCTCGGTCGAGAAGTAGCCGCTCGCGGGTGGGCCGCGCTGTGCGGCCCACCCACCCACACGCTGTTCAAGGAGGAACTCACCATGATCGAACCCGATATCAAGAAGGGGCTCGCCGGAGTCGTCGTGGATTACACTGCGATCTCGAAGGTCAACCCCGAGACCAACTCACTGTTGTACCGCGGATACCCCGTGCAGGAGCTTGCGGCGACGCAACCATTCGAGTCGGTGGCCTACCTGCTGTGGAACGGTGAGCTGCCGAGCGACGCGCAGCTGGCCGAGTTGCGTGCAGAAGAACGTCGTCACCGTGCGCTCGCGCCGAACGTCAAGGCCGCGATCGATCTGCTGCCGCTCGACGCACACCCGATGGACGAGGTGCGCACCGCGGTGAGCGTCATTGGCGCCTCAGACACCGGTGGCTCCGGCTCGGTGCTCGACGCGGCTGGCAGCCCCGAAGAGAACCTCGCGCGCAGCGTGCGACTCTACGCCGCACTGCCGGCGATTGTGGCCTACGGTCAGCGCCGCCGCCGGGGAGAGGCACTCGTTGATCCTCGGGACGACCTCGACTACGCGGCCAACTTTCTCTGGATGACCTTCGGCGAAGAAGCAGACCCGGTGGTGGTCGACGCATTTAACCGCTCGATGACGCTCTATGCCGAGCACTCGTTCAACGCGTCGACGTTCACCGCGCGGGTCATCACCTCGACGCTCTCAGACCTCTACTCGGCCGTGACCGGTGCGATTGGCGCGCTGAAGGGCCCGCTGCACGGCGGTGCCAACGAGGCCGTCATGCACATTTTCGCTGAAATCGGGTCGGCTGAGCAGGTTGTGCCGTGGCTCGACGAAGCGCTCGCTGAGAAGCGTAAGATCATGGGCTTTGGCCACCGCGTCTATAAGCGCGGCGATTCTCGCGTGCCAACGATGAAGGCCGCGCTCGACACGCTCGTCGACCACTACGGTCGCCCCGATGTGGGTGAGCTCTACGCCACGCTTGAAGACGAATTTGTGTCGCGCAAGGACATCTACCCGAACCTTGACTACCCGTCTGGTCCTGCCTACAACCTGATGGGCTTCGACACGCTCACCTTCACCCCGCTGTTTATTGCCTCGCGCGTGACTGGGTGGACCGCGCACATCATGGAGCAGGCGGCGGCGAACGCGCTGATTCGACCGCTCTCTGCATACAACGGCCCTGACGAGCGCCACATCGAGGGCTATGTGCCCGATGAGGCATCGCTCGCAGCGGCAGCACGCCCCGCTGAGTCAGCCGACTAGCGGTTTCTCGACGGATCAGCCCACCCGTCGAGGCAGGTTGGCCCCCGGTGCACTGCGCCGGGGGCCAACCTGTTTACTCAGTGGTCACTTCTGGGTTACCTCGCGCACACCGCCACGTCGGAAGCGCGTCGTTCGCGATCCCTAGGTTCTTCTGTGGTGCTCGTCTGCACAGTTTCGCGTGTCAGCGCGAACAGGCGAGCTGTTGAGAGGAACACAGTGATTCGTCGTTCACTAACTACGGCAGGAGCAGTCGCAGCAATTGCCCTGCTCGGTCTGACCGCGTGCTCATCGGGTTCAAGCGCTACCGGTGAAGCAACCACCGATGGATTCGATGCCAGCACCGCTACCAGCGCTGCTGATTTCGGTGGGTTTGACGAGCTTGTCAAAGCCGCGCAGGCCGAGGGCGAACTCAACGTGATCGCACTGCCCGAGACCTGGGCAAACTACGGCAAGATCATTGCCGGCTTCGAGGCTGAATACGGCATCACCGTGAACTCGGCCTCGCCCGATGTGTCGAGCGCCGAAGAGATTCAGGCCGCTGACAACCTTCGCGGCCAGGACACCGCTCCCGACGTGTTCGACCTCGGCACCGCGGTAGCGCTCACGAGCCTCGACTACTTCGCGCCCTACCAGGTTGAAACCTGGGCCGACATTCCTGCCGAGAACAAAGAATCGACGGGTCTCTGGGTGAATAACTACACCGGCATCATGTCGATCGGCTACGACTCGGACACGTTCGACGCGCCAACCTCGCTCGACGATCTGCTGGCCGCCGAATACCGCGGATCAGTGGCGCTGAACGGCGACCCCACCCAGGCGGGCGCAGCGTTCGCCGGTGTCGGCATGGCAACCGTGCAGAGCGGTGGCGAGCTGAGCGACTTCCAGCCCGGCATCGACTTCTTCGCAGAGCTCAATGCTGCCGGCAACTTCTTGACCGTTGACCCGACCCCCGCAACGATCGCGTCCGGCGAGACCCCCGTCGTGATCGACTGGTCATTCAACAACATCGGTCAGCAGGCCGACACCCCGAGCTGGGCAAACGCCGTGCTGCCCGGCGCCGCCTACGTCTCGTACTACAACGAGGCCATCAATAAGGATGCCCCGCACCCGGCTGCCGCTCGCCTGTGGCAGGAGTGGATCTTCAGCGACACCGTGCAGAACCTCTACCTCGAGGCAGGCGCATTCCCCGTGCGCCTCGTCGCTATGGAGGCTGCCGGCACCGTCGACGCTGCGGCGCTGAAGTCGGCCGGTGGTGTGCCGAGCGAACAGGTCACCGCGACCACCGCTGACACCGAGGCAGCAAACACCCTGCTTGCCGCTGAGTGGCCAAAGGTGATCGGCTAACACCCGGTGCGCAATGCCGCAGGGTCCTTCCCGGCTGACGGGTGGGACTCTGCGGCGTTCGTGTGTCCGTGCGTGCACATGGTTGCGGCGCACTGATCCTGATCAATGAACTGAATGATGGCTGTGTATGAAATGGCTTGGGCTGACCCCGTTCGCCCTCTATGTGCTGATCTTTTTGGCGATCCCATCGGTGCTGGCGATCGGTACCGGTTTCATCGGGGCTGACGGTGCGGTGTCGCTCGAAAACTTCGCGGCGCTGGCAAACCCCGTGGTGCTGGGATCGTTCTGGTCGTCGATCTGGGTGAGTGCGCTCACCGCGGTCGTCGGCGCCTTGCTCGGCGCGCTGCTCAGCTTCGCCCTCGCAGGAGCCCCCGCTGGCGGCGCGCTGCGCCGCGCGGTCGACTCGGCAGCGAGCGTGCTCGCGCAGTTCGGAGGTGTGATGCTCGCCTTCGCGTTCATTGCGACGATCGGCATTCAGGGCCTCATCACCGTGCTGCTGCGTGACACCTTCGGCATCGACATCTTTGCCGATGGGGTGTGGCTCTACCAGCTGCCCGGCCTGATTCTGCCCTACCTCTACTTTCAGGTACCGCTCATGGTGATCGTGTTTCTGCCCGCCATGGAAGGGCTACGTCGCGAGTGGGCCGAGGCTTCGGCGACGCTCGGCAGTGGCACCGTCACCTACTGGACGAGGATCGCAGGTCCGATCCTCGCCCCCTCATTTCTCGGATCGCTGCTGTTGCTGTTCGCCAACGCGTTCTCGTCGTATGCGACCGCTGCAGCTCTCATCAGCCAGGGCGCGCAGATCGTGCCGCTGCAGATTCGTGCCGCACTGATTGCTGAAACCGGCGCCTCTCGCGCCAACACTGCCGGGGCGCTCGCACTCGGCATGCTGCTCGTCATGCTCGTCGTGATGATCGGCTATTCGATCTTGCAGCGGCGGGCGGCGAGGTGGCAGCAATGAGCGCTTCGACCGTGAATGGGCAAGCCCCCAAGTGGCTGCGCCGCACCATCATCGGCGTCATCTGCGGGTTGTTTCTCGTGCCGCTGCTCGCGATGCTTGAGTTCACGCTGCGGCAGCAGGGCGGAGGTTACGGCCTCGACCACTGGCTCGCGCTCGTGAACCCCGAGAACGAGCGCATGTATCGCAACCTGGGTCGCGGTATCGGCAACTCGCTGCTGCTCGCGGTCGTCACCATCGCGATCGTGTGGGTGCTCTTCTTGCCGACTATCGTGCTCGTGCACCTGCAGTTTCCGAAACTTGCACGGGTGTTCGAACTGCTTACCGTGTTGCCGATCGCGATCCCCGCGATCGTGCTGGTGGTTGGCCTTGCGCCGCTGTACCGCGTGATTGCGCAGTGGGTTGGCGGCGATATCTGGACGCTCGCGCTTGCTTACGGAGTGCTCGTCTTGCCCTTCGCCTATCGCGCGATTGCGTCGGAGTTGCAGGGAATGAACGCGGTCACGGTCGCCGAAGCCGCTCGCTCGCTCGGCGCGAGCTGGGCGACGGTGTTGGTGCGCATCATCGTGCCTGGGCTTCGTCGCGGGCTCACGAGCGCCACACTGATCACCGCAGCTGTGGTGCTCGGAGAGTTCACCGTGTCCTCACTGCTCAACCGCATGACCATGCAGGTGGCGCTCGTCGAGGTGTCAAAGAGTGACCCGTACGCCGCCGTGATCGTCTCGCTGCTGTCGCTCGTGCTGGTGTTCGCGCTGCTGTTCGCTTTCACATCAATTCGGCCGCGTCGCCTGCGTCGCGCGCGGCAACAGAAGAAGGGGGCCGTCTCGCATGGCTGACACACAGTCCATCGATTTTCAGGGTGTCACCAAGGCCTATGGCGACAACACCGTGCTGCACGGCATCGACCTCACGATTGAGGCGGGGGAGTTTGTTGCGCTGCTGGGCCCCTCGGGCTGCGGCAAAACCACGATGCTGCGCTGTTTGGCGGGCCTTGAGCCGCTGACGAGCGGCCGCATTCTGGTGGGTGGAGAAGACGTCTCTGCGGTTCCCGTGAACAAGCGTGACATGGCGGTGGTGTTTCAGGCCTACTCGCTGTTTCCGCACATGACCGTCGCGCAGAACGTTGGGTTTGGTCTGGAGATGCGCAAGGTGCCCCGCGCAGAGCGCACCCAGCGCGTCGCTGAGTCGCTTGAGTTGGTCGGTCTGGGCCACGCCGCCGATCGCTACGCGCATCAACTCTCTGGCGGGCAGCAGCAGCGAGTGGCGCTGGCCCGGGCGCTTGTGACCCGGCCCCGCGCGCTGCTGCTCGACGAGCCACTCTCAGCGCTTGACGCAAAGGTGCGCGTGCGGCTTCGTGATGAGATCAAGGCGATTCAGATCGAACTCGGCATCACCACGATATTCGTCACCCACGATCAGGAAGAGGCGCTCGCGGTAGCCGATCGGGTAGCGGTGATGCGCGAGGGTGTGATCGAGCAGTTGGGCACGCCCGAGAATCTCTATCGCAAACCGGTCACCCCGTTCGTTGCGAGCTTTATCGGTGAGTCGAACCGCCTACCGGGCGTGCTCAACGGTGAACGGGTGACCATCGCCGGGGTCGACTTGCCGGTGCTGCCCGGCTCTGCGGGAACCCTGACCGGGCTCACCGGGCCGGGCCTCGCGCAGCAGGTACCCGTCACCGCGTTTGTGCGGCCCGAGCAGTTGCGCATCGAGCTCGCCAGTGAGCAGGCAACGGCGGGTGCGAAGAGCATCGCGGCAATCATCGTTTCGAGCGGGTTCTTCGGCGCTCACCGCCGCACCACGGTGCGGCTCGTCCACGGTGAAACGGTGACGGTGCAGCACGGGTCGAGCGAGCACTTCGCGCAGGATCAGCGGGTGCTGCTGACCTTCTTGGGTGATCCAGTCGCGGTCGAAGCGGTCGAGGGCTAGCTGAGCCTAGTTCTGGCAGACTCGGGCTACCGAGCGTTACAGTCGCTCGACGAGCAACGCGACGTGGTCGCCGGCAACCCGAGTCATCACCAGGGTGGCCGATTGCGAACCGCGCAGACGAAGCCGGGTGCGCAGCGCTGCCGGGTCGATGTTCGCGCCGCGTTTCTTGATTTCTAGCGTGCCGATGTCGCGAGCCTGCAGTGCCTTGCGCAGCTGCTTCTCACCGGCCGGGAGCGTGTCGATCACCCGAAATGCCTGCGCGAATGGGGTCTGCACGAAACGGTCCGCGGTGAGGTAGGCGATGCCGTCGCTCACCATGCCGGCGTCGAGATCCGCCGCGAGCATACCGATGAGGCGAGCCCGAATCACCGCGCCATCGGGCTCGTAGAGCACCTCGCCGAGCGGCCGGGTCTCAGCGTCATCGGCGTCGGCTTCGCTCACAAGTTCGTGCGCTTCGCCTCGACGCAGGACGAGTGCTGAGCGGGTGATTCTTGCGCGAGCGAGCGGGCCAAACCAGAGCCCGGTTTCGACGACCTGCCCGCCCACCGACACCCACTGAGCCTCTGCGCCGGCGGGAATCAACTCGCGCTCAAAGCCCGGCCCGAGCTTGATACCGGTGGGCAGCCGCTCTGCAAGCGTAAACGCGAAGCTGAGCGAGGGGGAGTAGTCATCGGGGTTGGCAAGCCGCCTCGTGTCTCGATTGCCACGGGTGCGTCTGGCGGGGTCAAGAAACACGCCGTCGACCCCGTCGAGTGGGGCCTCTGTTGCGTCTGCCGTCAGCACGTCGGCCTGCGGCAGCTCAGCGGAAAGGCCGTGCGCACCGCCTGCTGCGGTGAGGTTTGCTGCGGCGATCCTCGAGGTGAGCGGGTCTATCTCGACCGCCCGCACCCTGACACCGGCTGCCAGCAGCGCAAGCGACTCGGTGCCGATGCCGCAGCCAAGGTCGGCGACGCGGGTGCAGCCAGCCGTCGCAAACCTCTCGGCATGCAGGGCGGCTACCTCAGCGCGGCTAGCCTGTTCGAGGCCCGCCTGCGTGAAGAGCATGGATCGCGCCCGGTCGCCGAACTTGGTGACCGCCTTGGTGCGCAATGACGCCTGTGCGAGCAGCGCGGCAACCTCGTCTCCAGGCGCGCCCTCAGCTCGCAGGCGAACTCCGAGCTGGGTTGTGCTCTCACCCTGCGCCATTGCCGATTCCACCTCATGCAGGCGGTGCAAGCCCTCGGGTGAGAAGAAGAGCTCCCAGCCGGCAGGCATCTCCGTGCTGAATGCGGCGCTTGTGGTGAACGAAGAAGGCCCCGAGCGTGCATCTCGGGGCCTCTGCGCGGCATGGTGTGCCATGCGCCTGCTTAGCTCATCGAATCGAGCTCAGCGACAAAGCTGGGGTCAGAGAAGGCCGCGCCAAAGATCGCGAAAAAGACCACCATGATAATGAGTGCGATCACCCACCCGACAATGCCGATGTAGCCGACCACGAGGCCGGTGATGGCAAAGCCCTTGCCGCCCTCGTTGTTGCGCTTGATTTGGCCGAGACCGATGTGACCGAGGATCACGCCGAGCAGGCACAGCAACCCGAAGCTGAAGATGCCGACGATCGACGAGATCATCGAGATGACCGACATCGTGTTCGTGGTTTGACCAGCGGCGGGAGCGGCGTACTGTTGCGGCGCAGCGTACTGCGGTGCCGCGTACTGCGGAGCTGGAGCTGGGGCCGGTGCTGCGTACTGCTGAGCCGGAGCTGCGGGTGCGGCAGGTGCGCCATAGGGCTGAGCTGCAGCTGGGGGTGCTTGGTACTGCGGTGCGGGCGGTGCTGGCGGCGCGGGAGGCGCAGGCACCTGAGCCTCTTGTGGTGCTGATGCGGCGTCGGGTGCGGCAGCCGGCTGGCCAAGGTTCGGATCAGTGGGATTCGACATGGTGAGTGGTGCTCCTGCGATTGCGCTGCGGGCCTGCTGCCCGACAGTCGATTCCAGTATTCCACAGTGATTTTTGTCTGACGAGAAGAAAAACGGGTGATCTGCTGTTCGCTTGCGGCGATCCTGGGGCGAAACGGTTGGCACTCACCTTGCGAGAGTGCCAACCGGGGTCATAGACTCACTTGCAGGGTGCCTGTCTATGGCATCGCATGTTCTTTAACCCATGTGAGAAAGAGGTCAAACGTGTCGGTGAGCATCAAGCCGCTCGAGGATCGCATCGTCATCAAGCAGGTCGAGGCAGAGCAGACCACTGCATCTGGTCTCGTGATTCCTGACAGCGCGAAAGAGAAGCCGCAGGAGGGCGAAGTTGTCGCCGTCGGCCCCGGTCGCATCGACGACAACGGCAACCGCGTACCCCTCGACATCAGCGTTGGCGACATCGTGATCTACTCAAAGTACGGTGGCACCGAGGTGAAGTACGGTGGCGAAGAGATGCTGGTGCTCTCAGCTCGCGACGTGCTCGCAATCGTGCAGCGCTAATCGAGAATAATCTCGTGTGAACGCCCGTGTGCGTTCTTCGGAGGGTCGGTGATTCGTCACCGGCCCTCCGTTGCGTTTCCCAGCACTAAGCTGGTGCGGTGAGCAACCGTCTCGGCTACGTCTATGGCATCGCCGCCTACCTCTGTTGGGGCACCTTCCCGCTCTTCTTCATGCTGCTCGCGGCGATTGACCCGCTCGAAGCCGTGCCGTGGCGGGTGATCACCGCCCTGGGGTTCTGCGCGATCGCGGTTGTGGTGATGCGTGCGTGGAAGCCGATCGCCGCGATTTTTCGTTCCCCGCGCATGCTCGGCTGGTTCGCGCTCTCAGCGGTGCTGCTCTATGCCAACTGGCAGATTTTTGTGGCGGGCATTGTGACCGGCCACATCATCGAAACCTCGCTCGGCTACTTCATCAATCCGATCGTGACGATTCTCATCGGCGTCGTGATTCGCAAGGAGCGCCTGAGCCGAATGCAGTGGGTCGCGGTGGCAATCGCTTCCCTTGGCGTGCTCGTGAGCGCGATCGCATACGGGCAGTTTCCGTTCATTGCGCTCGGACTGGCGTTCAGCTTCGGCCTCTATGGGGCGGTGCGCAAACAGGTGAGCGAGAATATCGACGCGCTCACCGGGCTGACCATCGAGACCATGTACGGCACCGTCATCGCGGTGGTGCAGCTGGGTGTGATCTTTGCGTTGGTCGGCCAGTTCGGCGCGTTTGACTACGGCCCCGCCGTGACGATTCCGCTGCTGCTCAGCGGCACGGTGACCGCGATCCCGCTGCTCTTGTTCGCCGCTGGCAACCGCAGGCTGCCGCTTAGCCACATGGGGTTCATTCAGTTCGTGACTCCGGTGCTTGGGTTTCTCACCGGCTACTTCATCTTCAATGAGCCGATGTCGCCCGCGCGCTGGATCGGATTTGTCGCGGTGTGGATCGCGCTCGTGGTGCTGATCGTCGATATCGTGCGGCAGCTCCGCCGTTCCAGGCGCACGCCAGCTCCGGTTGAGCCTCCCGCGGTGACCGGTGAAATCACCACGCAGCCGGTTCCATAGCGATCCAGCATCGTGGATGCCGGTCAGGGTGCGACGAGGACGCGGGAATAGATTCGCATGCCACATGATTAGACTGATATGTACGGCTCATTCGGCCGTGAACAGCGTCGTTCTCACACTCCTCCGAATCACCAACCCGCAGAAGAGGCGCAATTATGCAACAGCGTGACCCGTTCGCTCTCACCGGTCTCACCTACGACGACGTGCTGCTCTTGCCTGCGCACACCGACGTGATCCCGAGTGAGGCAGACACGTCCACGCAGTTGACCAGGCGCATCCGGCTCGGCATGCCCCTCATCTCGGCCGCGATGGACACGGTCACCGAGACCCGCATGGCCGTGGCGATGGCCCGCAACGGCGGCATCGGCATTCTGCACCGCAACCTGTCGATCGAAGATCAGGCAGACATGGTTGACCGGGTGAAGCGCAGCGAAGCGGGCATGATTACGAACCCCGTGACAACCACGGTCGACGCGACGGTCGCCGAAGTTGACGCGCTGTGCGGTGAGTTTCGCATTTCAGGCTTGCCCGTCGTTGATGGTGAGGGCGTGCTCGTCGGCATCATCACGAACCGCGATATGCGCTTCCTGTCGGTAGAAGAGCGCAAGACCACCCGGGTGGGCGACGCGATGATGCCCATGCCGCTCGTGACCGGGCATCCCGGTATCTCGCGCGAAGACGCGGCCCAGCTGTTTAAGACGCACCGCGTCGAAAAGTTGCCGCTGGTGGATGCGCAGGGCAAGCTGACCGGCCTCATCACGGTGAAAGACTTTGACAAGGTCGAAGAATACCCGAACGCGGCGAAGGACGACGCAGGTCGTTTGCGCGTGGGGGCTGCGGTTGGCTTCTTTGGCGACGCGTACGAGCGCGCTGGTGCGCTCGTTGAGGCGGGCGTTGACGTGCTCGTGGTTGATACCGCGAACGGCGACAGCAAGGGTGTGCTCGACATTATTCGTCAGCTGAAGAGTGACCCGGCGTTTGCCGGCGTCGATCTCATTGGCGGCAACGTGGCCACCTATGATGGCGCGAAGGCGCTGGTCGATGCTGGAGTGGACGCGGTGAAGGTGGGCGTTGGCCCCGGTTCCATCTGCACCACTCGCGTGATCGCCGGTGTGGGCGTGCCGCAGGTGACTGCGGTCTACGAGGCGGCGAAGGCGGCCACCCGAGCGGGTGTGCCGGTGATTGCCGACGGAGGTCTGCAGTACTCGGGTGACATCGCGAAGGCGCTCGTCGCTGGCGCGTCCTCGGTGATGATCGGCTCGCTGTTTGCTGGCACCGACGAGAGCCCCGGTGATCTCGTGTTCATGGCGGGCAAGCAGTACAAGCACTACCGCGGCATGGGCTCGCTGGGCGCGCTGCAGACCCGTGGTGAGCGCACCTCATACTCGAAGGATCGTTACTTCCAGGCCGATGCGCCGAGCGATGAGAAGCTGATCCCCGAGGGCATCGAGGGACAGATCGCTTACCGCGGCCCGCTGCGTTCGGTTGCACACCAACTCACCGGCGGTCTGCGTCAGTCGATGATGTATGTCGGCGCGCGCACCATCGAAGAACTGAAAGAGCGCGGCAACTTTGTGCGCATCACGGCTGCCGGTCTCAAAGAGTCGCACCCGCACGATGTACAGATGGTCGTTGAGGCGCCCAACTACAAGAAGTAGCACCCGGCGCACGACCGTCGCGGGGGCTCGTTCAAGTGCTGTTCAGATCTGGTCGGTAGGCTAGAGGGGTGAGCAACGAGATCGAACTTGGCCGCGGCAAGCGCGCGCGGCGCGTCTATACCTTTGATGAGATCGGCATTGTGCCGACGAGGAGAACGAGAGACCCGGAGCTCGTCTCGACCTCGTGGTCGATCGACGCGTTTCAGTTCGACATTCCTGTGCTTGGCGCACCAATGGACTCGGTGATGTCACCGGCGAGCGCGATCGCGCTTGGCAAGCTCGGTGGGCTTGGTGTGCTGAACCTCGAGGGCCTCTGGACCAGGTACGACGACCCGCAGCCACTGCTTGACGAGCTCGCGACACTGGGCGATGACGCGACGACCGTGAAGCGTATGCGCGAGCTGTACGCAGAGCCGATCAAGGCCGAGCTGATTCGCGATCGGCTGAGCGAGATTCGCGACGCTGGTGTGACGGTCGCTGGTGCCCTCGCCCCGCACCACACGGCTGAGTTCAGCGACGCGGTCATCAAGGCGGGTGTCGATCTGTTCGTGATCCGTGGCAACACCGTCTCGGCTGAGCACGTTTCAACACCAGAGCGTGAGCCGCTGAATCTCAAGCAGTTCATTTATGAGCTCGATGTTCCGGTGATTGTGGGTGGCGTGGCGACCTACCAGTCGGCGCTGCACCTCATGCGCACCGGAGCTGCGGGCGTGCTCGTCGGCTTCGGCGGCGGCGCCTCTTCGACGACCCGGGTGACCCTCGGCATTCGCGCACCGATGGCCAGCGCCATCGCCGATGTGGCGGGCGCCCGCACCGACTACCTTGATGAGTCGGGCGGTCGCTATGTGCACGTCATCGCCGATGGCGGGCTCGGCAGCTCGGGCGACCTGATCAAGGCGATCGCCTGTGGCGCCGACGCGGTGATGCTTGGCGCAGCCCTCGCTCGCGCTTCGGACGCACCGGGTCAGGGGTGGCACTGGGGCCAAGAGGCCCACCACGATGAGCTGCCGCGCGGTAAGCGTATGCAGGTCGGCAGTGTCGCCCCGCTGAGCGAGATTGTCGCTGGCCCGGCGCACATTGCTGACGGTTCGGCGAACCTCATGGGTGCGCTACGCCGCGCCATGGCAACCACCGGCTACAGCGAACTCAAGGAGTTCCAGCGGGTCGGCGTCGTCTACGCAGAACGGTAGGCAAGTGCCCACCAAGCTGGGGGCTGACGACCGCGACGCGGCAATTGCGACGCTGCGTGATCCGGAGCATGAACTTGATGTGCTGGTGATCGGCGGCGGCATCACCGGCACGGGAGCAGCCCTTGACGCGGTCACGCGTGGCCTCTCGACCGGCCTTGTCGAGTCGCGCGACTGGGGGTTTGGCACCTCGAGTCGTTCGTCGAAGCTCGTGCACGGCGGCATTCGCTACCTGGAGCAGATGAACTTCTCGCTGGTACGCGAGGCGCTCATCGAGCGCGGCCTGCTGCTGCAGCGCATCGCCCCGCACCTTGTGCGGCCCGTGCGGTTTCTGTACCCAGTGACAAAGCCATTCATCGAACGCGCGTATGTCGGCGCGGGCATGATGCTCTACGACCTGTTCGCCCGCACTGGTGGGCGTGCTCCTGGGGTACCGTGGCACCAGCATGTGAGCCGCAAGCGCTTGAACCGTGACTCGCCGGGCCTCAGGCCACGCGCGTTTCGTGGGGGGCTCACCTACAGCGACGCGCAGGTCGATGACGCGCGCTACGTCGCAATGCTTGCCCGCACGGCTGCGTCATACGGGGCGCACGTCGCGAACCGCGTGCGCGTTGAGGGGTTTGTGAAGGTCGGTGAGCGTGTCGTCGGCGTGAAGGCCCGCGACCTCATGACCGACGAGACGTTCGAGATCCGCGCCAAGCAGGTGGTCAACGCGACCGGCGTGTGGACGAGCGACGTGCAGCAGCTCGTGGGAGAGCGCGCCACGTTCTCTGTGCGCGCGTCGAAGGGCATTCACCTGGTGGTGCCGCGCGATCGATTCCGGTCGAAGTATGGACTGCTGCTGCGCACTGAGAAGAGCGTCCTGTTCGTGATTCCGTGGGGCCGACACTGGCTCATCGGCACGACCGATACCGACTGGGAGCTCGATAAGGCGCATCCTGCTGCGACAGCCGCAGACATTGACTACCTGCTGGGCCATGTGAACCGGGTGCTGCGCACCCCGCTCACCCGCGACGACGTTGAGGGCGTGTTCGCTGGGCTCAGGCCGCTGCTCGCCGGTGAGAGCGATGAGACGTCACGCCTGTCGCGCGAGCACTTGGTCGCGCAACCGGTGCCGGGCCTCGTGATGGTCGCCGGTGGCAAGTGGACGACCTACCGGGTGATGGCGAAGGACGCGATCGACGCGGCCGCCGACGCACTCGACGGTCGTGTGCCCGTATCGATTACCGAAGATGTGCCGTTGCTCGGCGCCGAGGGCTACAAGGCTGCGTGGAATCGTCGCAGTCGCATCGCGCGGGCGTTCGGTGTGCATCCCTCGCGCATCGAGCACCTGCTGAAGCGCTACGGTTCACTCGCCCACGAGCTGCTCGACCTCATTCGCGAGCGGCCCGAGCTTGCCGAGCCGCTGCCCGGCGCAGACGATTATGTCGGCGCCGAGGTGGTCTATGCCGCCAGCCACGAGGGCGCGCTGCACCTCGACGATGTGTTGGCCAGGCGCACGCGCATCTCCATTGAGGCGTGGGATCGCGGCATCTCTGCCGCACCCGTTGCGGCAAACCTGATGGCTGGTGTGTTGGGCTGGTCGAAGGCCCGCACTGATGATGAGGTTCGCAAGTACATCGCGCGCGTTGAAGCCGAGATCGCGAGCCAGCAGCAGTTGACCGATCAGGCGGCTGACCGGGTGCGCTTGATGGCGCCCGAGCCAAGCCCCGAGACCAGCGCCGCACCGCGAGCTGCTGCGAAGAAGAAGCGATGACCTCGCAAGCTAGGCGCAGCTCAAAGCCGCACTACGAGGGCGACCCGACCCTCGCAAAGGTCATGCGCAAACCCAAGTGGATTGGCGCGCTGTTGCTGGCGCTCGTCGTTGCCGGGGTGTTTGCCTGGCTCGGCCAGTGGCAGTTGAGCTTTGCGATCACC
This sequence comes from Microbacteriaceae bacterium, assembly GCA_012511645.1. Taxonomy (GTDB): domain Bacteria; phylum Actinomycetota; class Actinomycetes; order Actinomycetales; family Microbacteriaceae; genus Leucobacter. The sequence continues at coordinate 1,856 of JAAZFP010000069.1, read as the reverse complement.
CTCGAGGATGAAAACGCTGCCGTCGTTGAAGAGGTGCGCCCGCTCGTCGAGGTGACCGGCCCTGGGCAAGCGATCACTGATGCTTCGGCAGGGTTCGTGTTTTCGACCAGAGGGGAGTTTGTCGCAGACGATTTCATGGTCATTGAGTCACGCGCAAACGGTGGCGAGACCGGAGCCTGGGTAGTGGGTCATCTCGCGACCACTGATGCTGCCGCCGGCCATTTGTCGGTTGCACTCGGATGGGCGCCGAGCCTCGCCGAGGCCGAGACCGCTCGTTTCGAGCTGCAAGATTCACTCGCCGGTGAGCCCGTTGAGATTGTGGGACGCTACATGCCGAGCGACGCGCCAGTGAAGCCTGAGCCCGGTGACACCGCAGACCGGCTGCAGAGCATGGCACCCGCCCAACTGGTCAATCTGTGGCAGCCGTTCATCGGCGCTAGCTATCCGGGCTTCTTGGTACTGCACCCCGACGGCAGCAGCATCGACACCACTGCGCTTTCTACGGTGGGTCTTGACGCCATCGACTCGGTGCCGCCGCTGCCGGTCGAAACGATCAACTGGCTCAACCTGTTCTACGCGCTCGAGTGGGTTGTTTTCGCGGGCTTCGCCGTGTTCTTCTGGTACCGCCTCGCGCGCGATGACTGGGAGAAGACGCACGAGCTGCAGCTGATGGGCGAGCAGGAGCCACTCAGTCAGGATCGTTAGACTGAGCACCATGGTTCTGCAGCCCAAACCCTCCGATTATCCGCGCATTCGCAGAGCACTCAGCATCTACAAGGTGACCTCGGTCATCACCGGAACGATGCTGTTGCTGCTGTGCGCCGTGATGGTCATGAAATACGCCTTCCATGTGCAGTTGTTTCTCTTCACCCCCGACGGGTTTGCGAAGTTTGAGCCGCTGCCACCAGAGGGTGTCGAGTCTGACTTTCATCCTGAGGGCTTCGATCTCTTCCGTGCGTTTTTGATCGCGCACGGCTGGTTCTATGTGATCTACCTGATCTCGAACTTCATGCTGTGGAGCCCCATGCGCTGGAACTTCTGGCGCTTCATTCTGCTCGCGCTCGGCGGCGTGATCCCGCTGCTCTCGTTCTTTCTTGAAGTGCGCATCGCCCGCGAAGTGACCGCATTCTTGGACTCGCACGACATCGACCATCAGCCGAGCGCCCCGGTATCATCATCAACACCATCACCCGCAACAGAAAGCCGCGAATGAACGCAACCACTACGCACCGGCCGGTGCTCGTCGTCGACTTTGGTGCGCAGTACGCGCAGCTCATCGCCCGCCGTGTGCGCGAAGCAGGGGTGTTTAGCGAGCTCGTGCCGCACACCATCACGGCGGCCGAGGTGCGGGCGAAGAACCCGGCGGGCATCGTGCTCTCGGGCGGCCCGTCCTCGGTGTACACCGAGGACGCTCCCGGCTTCGACAACGAGATCTTCGAACTCGGGGTTCCCATGTTCGGCATTTGCTATGGCTTCCAGGTGATGGCCCGTGCTCTCGGTGGCACGGTCGATCACACGGGTGACCGTGAGTACGGCGCGACCACGGCCAATGTGATCGGTGATGGGGGAGCCCTGCTGCGCGGCACCCCCGACTCGCAGAGCGTGTGGATGAGCCACGGCGACGCAGTGCAGAAGGCGCCCGAGGGGTTTGAGGTGCTCGCCCGCACGAGCGTGACTCCCGTTGCGGCCTTTGGTTCAGCAGAGCGCAAGATGTATGGGGTGCAGTGGCACCCCGAGGTGAAGAACAGCGAGTTCGGGCAGCAAGCCCTTGAGAACTTCTTGCACCACATCGCTGACATCACCCCCGACTGGAACGCCGGCAACGTGATCGCCGAGCAGGTCGCGCTCATTCGTGC
>JAAZFP010000068.1 GCA_012511645.1 Microbacteriaceae bacterium | reverse complement strand
TGCCGCGAGGGGTGATCCTTCGTGGCATGGACAAGGCGGCTGATGGTGGGTGTACCTTGCCGGGGCCGATGTCGCCTGGAAGGATGGGCGCATGAGCGGCGACGACGGAGTTGAAGCAGGGCCAGAGAACGAGAAAGCACAGACGTCACGTTCAGGAGCGCGCGCGGCGCACGTTGCGAAGCACCTCGCACTGGGTTTCACCGACCTGAGACAGAAGGGCATTCACCCGGCGCTGATCCCCGGAGTTGGAGTTGAGCAGACCGGCCGCACCTACCGTACCGACTGGCTCGTCTTCGGGGTCGCCGCGGCATTCACCATCGGGTTCATCGCGTGGGGAGTGTTCGGCGGCGACAGCCTCTCAACCACTGCCCAATCAGTGCTGAACTGGGTTATCGAGTACACCGGCGTCTTCTTCACGTCGGTGGCCACGGCGATCCTGCTTTTCATGATCTTTCTCGGGGTCAGCAAGTATGGGCGCATCCCGCTCGGCCGCGATGATGAAGAACCCGAGTTCTCGATGTTCTCGTGGATTTCGATGCTGTTCGCCGCTGGCATGGGCATCGGGCTGGTGTTCTGGGGTGCGGCCGAACCGCTCACCTTCTTTGAAACGCCCCCGCCGGGCACGGTTGAGGGCGGCACACTCGAAGCGATGCAGGTCGCGCAGGCCCAGGTGCTCTACCACTGGGGGCCGCAGGCCTGGTCGTTCTATGCGCTCGTCGGCGTCGCCATCGCCTACGGTTCGTTTCGCCGCGGACGTACCCCGCGCATCTCGTCGGTATTCGCGCCATTTCTCGGGGAACACAAGACGGCGGGGCCGCTCGGCAAAACTATCGATGTCTTTTCGATCCTCGTTACCCTCTTCGGCACCGCCGCATCGCTCGGACTCGGGGCCCTGCAAATCGGGCACGGCGTCGAACTTATCGCTGGCATCGGTGATATCGGCAATGGCGTGCTCATCGCGGTCATTGCGGTGCTCACCGCCTGCTTCATTGCGTCGGCGGCTTCAGGTGTGTCGAGAGGCATCCAGGCGCTTGCGAACGTGAACTCCATCGCCGCCATTTTGCTTTCGCTGTTTGTGTTCTTCGTGGGCCCGACACTGCTCATCATGAACATGATTCCCACGATCGCGTTCGAGTTCATCGCGCAACTCCCCGAGATGATGGGGCGCTCGGCCGCCCAGGGCGAGGCGACGCAGCAGTTTCTCGCCGGGTGGACCATTTTCTACTGGGCGTGGTGGATCTCGTGGTCGCCATTCGTCGGCATGTTCATCGCGAAAATCTCACGCGGGCGCACCATCAGGCAGTTTGTGCTGGTCGTGATCCTCGTGCCGTCGCTGATTTCGCTCATCTGGTTCGCGATCTATGGCACCACCGCGATCGACATGAAAATGAACGGGGGCGACCTGCCCGTCGCTCCACCGGAAGATGTGCTGTTCGGGGTGCTCGCCGGGCTGCCGTTCACCGAGATCACCAACATCGTGCTCATGCTGCTGATCGCGATTTTCTTCATCACCGGGGCCGACTCCGCCTCACTCGTGATGGGCACCATGTCGCAGCAGGGGCGGCCGACACCGAAACGCTGGGTGACGATCATTTGGGGGACGCTCGTCGGCGTCATCGCTGCCGTGCTGCTCGTCGTTGGGTCAGAGGGCAGCGGCCTGCAAGCGTTGCAGAACGTGACGATCATTGCGGCGCTGCCGTTTGCGGTGATCCTCGTGTTTATGATGGTGTCGCTCGTCATCGACCTGCGGCGCGACCCCATGATCTTGCGTGACCGCTATGCGCGGCAAGCGCTGCGGCACAGTGTGCGCACCGGCCTCGAAGAGTTTGGCGACGATTTCGCGCTGATTCCCGAGGAGTATGACCACTCGGGTGACCCGCACCCGTGGGTTGAAGAGACCGCTGATGAGGAGTTCGCGGAAGTGTTCGAGACCGCGTCGATGCCGATCGTTGGGGGCGGTGGTGAGGGTGGGGGTGACGGCGGTGGCGGTGCGGCCGGCGCGGGCGGTGCTGCCGGTGGCGGTCGCGGCGGTGCTGGTGCGGGTGACAGCGGTGCGCCGGAGGAGGGGAGCGCGACTTCAGGGGTGGGCGACGAGTCTGATCCTGGCTCTGCATTGAATGGTGGTCAAGACCCGAGAGGCTGAGATCCTCGGTATCGACGTTTCGTTGCTGCGGTTTGCGGGTGGTGGGGGAGCTCGCGCTCACTGCGTCGATTTGGTTCGCGATGCCGTTGTGCGGAGCCAGCGTGTGTCGGGGCTGCCGCGGCGGGCGTTCGCCCGCCTTGCCGTCAAGGGGTTTGGTTGCGATTTCGACGGGTGAGCGGTTGCTTGGCTGGTGGGTGGGTGAGGTGCTCATTGAGAGATGATGATGTGCTGATTTCTCGGTTTGGAGCTGGGTGATTCTTCGTCCACAGGTAGGTAGGAGAGTGGCTTCTCCACAGATTCGTCAGAGGCCGTTCGAATGTCAGCGGTTGGTGCTTGAATAGTGCCATGACCAGGTTTTTCGATGCACCACAGGAGCTGTGCGACCAGCTCGAAACCGTGGTGTCCCGCATCGAAAACGCTCGTGCACTCGTCAGTCGTCTCCAAGCTGCCGAGGCAACGCTCTTAGTAGAAGCCGGCGAGCTTGCTGACCAGATCGCGGCGCATGAAGCACACCCCGACGGGGCCGGAATGGCGCATCGAATGGTTGCCTCCGAGATCGGTACCGCTGTCAAGGAATCCGACCGAACGGTTGCGACCCGCATGGCTCGCGCGGTCACGCTCGTAACTGGCTATCCGTCGGTCTACGAATCATTCCGCTCAGGTCGAATCAGTGCCGGCCACACGGTCGTGATCACCGAGGCCGGTCAAATCATCGCTGATGAAGAACAGACTGCCGCCTATGAAGCTGAAGTGCTCGAGTTCGCCGAAAATGAGACCGTCGGACGGCTCCGACCTGTGG
>JAAZFP010000067.1 GCA_012511645.1 Microbacteriaceae bacterium | reverse complement strand
TGTCGTGCGGGCATCCGGTTGCAGCCAGCATCCCAGCGCCCGTGCCGTGGCGCGGCTCGTGGCCTGCTCGCTCGTGCACTCTCACCTGACCCTCGCCCATGACCGTGAGCGCGCAGTGGGCGAGCGGGCTGAGGTCGCCCGAGCACCCGAGCGAGCCATACTCGTGCACGACGGGCGTGATGCCCGCATTCAAGATCGCGGCATAGGTTTCTGCGACGACGGGGCGAACACCGGTGCGGCCGGTGACGAGGGTGTTGAGGCGCAGCAGCATGAGCGCGCGCACGACCTCGCGCTCGACCTCGGGGCCGGTGCCCGCGGCGTGCGAGCGAATGAGGCTGCGCTGCAGCTGCTGGCGCTTCTCGGTGGGAATCTGCACCTTCGCGAGCGCCCCAAACCCCGTCGAGACGCCGTAGTGCGGTCGGGTATCGTTCGCGAGTTCGTCGATCATGCGTCGGCTCGCGGCGATGCGTTCGAGGGCGGCCAAATCGATTTCGATCGTCGCATCGTGGCGTGCAACCGCGACCACGTCGTTGACGGTCAGTGGGGCCGCTCCGAGAATCACAGTCTGCTTCATACCTCGATCTCAGCGCACGATACTCAGCTGCGTCAGGGCCGATCATCCACATCTGTCCGGAATCCCAGACGCTTGGCAGGGGCGGGTACTGTCGCCTGCTCCCGAACCCTGCGACACTCAACACACAGGAGCAACACAAACTTTGTGGGCCCACAGGCACCATCAGGCGGTCAGCACACCCCATGTGGCGATCGCCCGAATGACGGGGCAACGGTTGGCAGCGAATCGCATCTGCAGAGTTTTCCCTAACACACATACAGAAGGAGTGAGCGCAGTGACAGCGAAGCTCTCGCACGACCCCGCATGGCCCCGCACCGGAGGGTGGCCCGCCTGGCAGGACGGCGTCGCAAGCGATTTGACGCTCGTCGGGGTGCCCACCTCACGCACGTCGCTGTCGCCGACGAATGCCCACGAGACCCCTGCTGCAATTCGCGAGGCCCTGCGGCGCTACTCGAGCCACGCGGTTGACACAGGTGTGCCGGGCGCGCGTGGGGCAGAGGCCGAGACCGTGCTCGACGAGGTGCTGCGCATCGTCGATGCGGGCGATATCGCAGACCCCGACACCGAATCGGGCGAGGAGGCAGCGGCCACCCGCATCGAAGAACTCTCTCGCACCTCGCAGCTCGTCGTCGCCCTCGGTGGAGACAACGCCTGCACCGTTCCCGCGGCGCTCGGCGTCGCGAAGGCCCACGGTGATCTCGCGGGCGCCGGCCTCATTACCCTCGACGCCCACCACGACCTTCGCGACGGCCGCTCGAACGGTTCGCCTGTGCGCAGGCTCGTCGAGGCTGGCCTGAACCCGCAGCAGATCGTGCAGGTCGGTATCGCCGATTTTGCCAACTCCCGTGCCTATCGCGAGCGAGCGAAGTCTCTCGGCATTACGGTGATCCACCGCGATGAGCTGCAGGAGCGACCACTCACTGAGATCGTTGCCGAGGCGCTCGAGGTTGCGGGCGCCGGCGGTGGCCCCATTCACGTCGACCTTGACGTGGACGTGTGTGACCGCAGCGTCGCGCCCGGCTGCCCCGCGTCTATCCCTGGCGGGCTGCAGGCCCACGAGTTACGACGCATCACGCGCCTGCTCGCCAAGGATCACCGCGTGCGCGGCATCGACATCGCTGAGATTGACGCGACTGCAGACACCCC
>JAAZFP010000066.1 GCA_012511645.1 Microbacteriaceae bacterium | reverse complement strand
GTTCCGTGGCGCAGATATTCGCAACATCGTCGAGTTCGAGCGAGACTTTGTGGGTGCCGAGGTGGTCAAGCTCGAACAGAACTATCGTTCGACGCAGAACATTTTGAGCGCAGCAAACGCCGTGATCTCTGCGAACTTCGACCGGCAAGAGAAGAACCTCTTCACGACAGAAGGCGATGGCGAGAAGATCATCGGCTTCACTGGCTATTCGCAGCACGACGAGGCGAGATTCGTGGCCGAAGAGATCGAGCAACTTCGTCGTGATGGCATCGCCTATGGTGACATGGCGGTGTTTTATCGCACCAACTCGCAGACCCGTGCACTGGAAGAGCTCCTGATTCGCGGCGCGATTCCCTACCGGGTGCTCGGTGGCACAAAGTTCTACGAACGTGCCGAGATCAAAGACGCGATGGCCTATCTCACGAGCCTCGCGAACCCCTATGATCCGATCGCTTGGTCGCGACTGCTCGGTGTGCCCAAACGCGGCATTGGGCCGATGGCAGAGGCTCACCTCGCAAACTTTCAAGAAGCACAGGGCGTGAACTTTCACGAGGCCATGCTTCGGGTGAACGAGATCGGGCTTGGTCCGAAAGTGCAGGGCGCGATCAAAGGGCTCGGCGAGCTTCTGATGCGAGCGGCACGCATGGCCGCTGGCGGGGGAGAGACAAGCACAGAGCAGCTACCAGCTCCGGTCGCCGATGTGCTGAAACTCATTCTCGACGAGATCGACCTCATCGCGATTCTTCGGGCGAAGCGTGATCCACAAGACGAGGCGCGGGCAGAGAACCTCGAGGAGTTGGTGTCTGTTGCGCGCGAGTTTGATGTCAGAAACCCCGGCGCGGGGCTGCTCGAGTTTCTGACTGAGGTGAGTCTCGTGGCCGCAGCAGACGATCTCGACGATTCGAGCGGCACCGTCTCTCTCATGACGCTGCACACCGCGAAGGGCCTCGAGTTCGATGTGGTGTTTATGACTGGCATCGAAGAGGGGCTCTTGCCACACCAAATGTCGGTTGACGAGGTTGGTGGCATCAGCGAAGAGCGTCGCTTGATGTATGTGGGCATCACGCGCGCGCGCAAGCGACTGTTTCTCACGCTCGCGAGCACGCGCTCAACCTTCGGTGATATTCACGTCGCAATGCCCTCACGCTTCTTGCAAGAAATTCCCGAGTCACTGATTGACTGGCGGCAGTCGCCCGGCGAGGTAACGAGTCGAGGCGGCACCGAGTCGCGCGCGCTGAATGCGCCGCGCGGTCAGGGCTGGTCTTCGCGCACTGCCTCTGGCGCCTCACGGCGGAGCACAGAGTCTGCAGTGACGTTTGGCACCTCATCGTCGAGTGCTGCGGTGAGCGAACCGGCGAGCGGAGGCATGCAGTCTGCCCTCGAACAGTGGCGCGAGCGCAAGCGTCTCGCAAAGGAAGCGCAGCGAAACGGCGGCGGTTTTCCGAACATAGTGGACGCGAGCATACGTGATAACGGCGATTTGACCCTTACGCCAGGCGACCGCATCGTTCATGATGACTACGGTGAGGGGCGCATAACCGCGGTAACCGGAGACGGCTCGAAACGCATCGCGCACGCGGTGTTTGATTCGGTCGGTGAACGGAAGTTGCTTGTGAAGCTTGCCCCAATCCAAAAGCTCAGTTAGTCTTCACCTCACGCCACAATTGGGGGATTGGTGCGGGAGTAGACTGGGAAGAAGCTCAGTATTTGAGGAGAAGAGTGGCGCATCGTTCTGCCCTGTTGGGGACGACGCCTCTCCATCGTGCCAGAAACGCTCTTCGTGAGCTCGTGCAACGTCAGAACCCTCACTCATTCTTTGTTGCTGGAGCCTGTGGGCTCCTGTCAATTGCTCTGATCTGCAACCTTCTCTTCCGGCACACGGACAACAGTGTGTGGTTGAACCTCGCTTTGATTGCGTTCGCCTGGTCATGTTCGGCAGCGGCACTCATCTGCGGGAAACAATTCCCCCAGTGGGCAGGGCTCACACTCGTCGGGCTGTTTCTTGGGTTGACGATCTTCTTCATTGGGCCAACGAACAACGCCGAGTCAGCGATCGCCAGCGGCCAAGAACTCCCACTGATTGCGCTCTATTTGGGTTGGTTCTTGCGCCCGGTGGTTGGTCGCATCCTGATGACCGTGGTCGTGGTCATCGTCGCGGTTGTCGTCGCATCGAACCCGGTGTTTCACGCCGGCGGTGAGCTTGGCGTGACCACGGCCGTGCAAATGTTCATCGTGATGTCGTTCTGCTTCGAGGTGGGTTCGCTATTGTGGCGTGAGAGTCGCCGCAAGGTGCAGACTGACCTCCTCACCGGCGCGCTGAACCGTGATGGGTTTCTCGAGCGACTTGACCGTGAACTTGTTTCTGTGGCCCGATCCGGTGCGCCGATGTGTCTCGTGGTGCTTGATTTTGACTATTTCAAGAGACTGAATGACACCCAGGGGCACGCGGCAGGCGACGCGGCGCTCGCGGACACGGTGCGCTACTTGAAGGGGCAACTACGGGCAAACGACGTCGTAGGTCGCACCGGTGGCGATGAGTTTGCGATTATGCTTGGCCGATCAGACGCGACCGCGACGCAGCAGGTGATGAAGCGCGTGCGTGAGGGTTCCCCGTTTGCCTGGTCGTGGGGCATCGCACAGGCCCGTGTGACCGACAACGCTGAGTCCCTGTTTGAGCGGGCCGACAATCAGCTCTACCGGCAAAAACGGAGGCGTGATGCACTCGCATAGGGAAATGCGTCAAGACGTCGAGTTCTGGGGGTCATGGCAGCAGCGCGTTCTCGGAGTGTGGCAGCGCGTGCGAGGCTGGCAAAAGACGTTCTCGTATGTCAGCGCACTTGGCGCAGCCACGCTGTTGCTCACCTTTGTCGCCGCATTCTGGGGTGCTGATGATGAGATCTCACGCGGCTGGGCGCTGTTCTGGATCATCTCCTTCTCGTTTCTCACGATCACCCCGCTCGCGCTCGGTCGTCTGCTCCCGCGCTGGGCGGGGCTTGTCGGCGTCGGCTACTATGCGTTCTGGTCTGCGATGTTCATGATGGCGACGACGTTTGGTCGCACCGAAGTGTTGCCAGTGCTGCAGATTCCGGTCGTTGCGCTCTATCTTGGCTGGTTCTATCAGCGCTGGACGGCGCGTGTGGCGATGCTGGCTTACTGGTTGATCATGATGGGCGCTGCGCTCGACCGAACCGATGGCTTTTCTCTCGAAACCAGTATTGCGGTGCCACTGGTGTATTCGTTCTTCATCGCTGGGTTTTGCCTTGAGGCAGGATCATTCCGCCGCCGCCAAGCTGAGTTGCGCGCGCTTCGCGATCCGCTGACCCGCGTCTATAACCGACGCGGGCTCGATGAGGTTGGCAGCCGCGTGCTTCGTCGCGCGCTCGCTGCTGGGCAAGACATCACCGTCTCGGTTGCCGACTTTGACGACTTCAAAGCGGTCAATGACGCCGGTGGGCACGCGGCCGGCGATGAGGCCCTGTGTGTCACCAGTCAGGGATGGGTGCGGGGTCTCGGCCCCAAAGATCTCGTTGCGCGATCTGGTGGCGACGAATTCGTGCTGCTGATACACGGCTATCGGGCACACGCCGTCGAAACCCTGCAGCGCATCAGAAGCGAGGCAACGCACTCGTGGTCGTGGGGTCTCGCCGAGGCATCGCCCACTGATAACCTCGACGACCTCATGATTCGTGCAGACGCCGAACTCTATGAGATGAAGCGCAGGCGCACCTCACGCAAAGAGTGAGAATTTGGTGATCTGACCGGTGCTAGGCTATGGAGTTGGCCGAGCCTTGGTTGCGCGCCATCTTGCGCGCATGCTCGGCAACCGTTTTCTAGCGCTGAAGGAACATACGTGGATCTGTACGAGTACCAGGCACGAGATCTCTTCGAACGATACGGGGTGCCGGTGCTCCCTGGGATCGTCGCCGACACCCCCGAGGAGGTGCGTGCAGCGGCTGAAAAGCTCGGCGGTGTCGTCGTCGTTAAAGCCCAGGTGAAAACTGGTGGTCGCGGCAAGGCAGGCGGAGTGAAGGTTGCGAAGAACCCCGATGAGGCATTTGAGGCAGCGAAGTCGATCCTCGGTCTCGACATCAAGGGCCATGTGGTGAAGCGCGTGATGGTGGCTGCTGGCGCAGACATCAAAGATGAGTACTACTTCTCGGTGCTGCTTGACCGTGCGAACCGCTCATACCTGTCGCTGTGCAGCGTTGAGGGTGGCATGGAGATCGAGCAGCTCGCTGTTGAGAAGCCCGAGGCGCTCGCTCGCATCGAGGTGGATCCGGGTGCTGGCATCGACGCAGCCAAAGCTGAAGAGATCGCTCGTGCCGCGAACTTCCCCGAAGAGCTGGTCGGCAAGGTGGTGCCCGTGTTCCAGAAGCTCTACGAGGTGTATGCCGGCGAAGACGCCACCCTCGTCGAGGTGAACCCGCTCGTGCTGACGGGTGCCGGCGACATCATCGCGCTTGACGGCAAGGTGTCACTGGACGAAAACGCAGAGTTCCGTCAGCCTGAGCACGATGCGCTCGCCGACAAAGACGCCGAAGACCCGCTCGAGGCGAAGGCGAAGGCGCAGGATCTCAACTATGTGAAGCTTGACGGTGAGGTCGGCGTGATCGGCAACGGTGCGGGCCTCGTCATGTCGACGCTCGACGTGGTTGCCTACGCTGGTGAGAACCACGGCAATGTGAAGCCCGCGAACTTCCTCGACATCGGTGGTGGCGCCTCGGCCGAGGTGATGGCTGCCGGCCTCGACGTCATCCTCGGAGACCCGCAGGTGAAGTCGGTGTTTGTGAACGTATTCGGCGGCATCACCGCGTGCGACGCTGTCGCAAACGGCATCGTTGGGGCGCTCGAGAAGCTCGGCGACGCAGCGAACAAGCCCCTGGTGGTTCGTCTCGACGGCAACAACGTTGAGGAAGGGCGACGCATTCTGAACGACGCAGCTCACCCGCTCGTCATCCAGGCCGCCACCATGGACGAGGGCGCCGACAAGGCCGCCGAACTGGCCAACGCCCGCTAAGCGCACGAGACGACAAAGAGAGACAACACACCATGTCGATTTTTCTGAACAAAGATTCCAAGGTCATCGTGCAGGGCATCACCGGCGGTGAGGGCACGAAGCACACCGCCCGCATGCTCGCAGCAGGCACCCAGATCGTCGGCGGCGTGAACGCGCGCAAGGCCGGCACCACGGTGTCGCATGTGAACGCTGCAGGCGAGACCGTTGAGCTGCCCGTGTTTGCCACCGTTGCCGAAGCAATGCAGGCCACCGGGGCTGACGTGTCGGTCGCATTCGTGCCGCCTGCGTTCACCAAAGACGCTGCCGTCGAAGCAATTGACGCTGGCATCGGCCTGCTCGTCATCATCACCGAGGGCGTGCCCGTCAAAGACAGTGCTGAGCTGTGGGCACACGCGAAGGCAACCGGCGGCAATACCCGCATCATCGGCCCGAACTGCCCCGGCATCATCACTCCGGGCGAAGCGCTCGCTGGCATCACGCCCGCGACGATTACCGGCAAGGGCCCGATCGGTCTCGTGTCGAAGTCGGGTACGCTGACCTACCAGATGATGTATGAGCTGCGTGACCTCGGCTTCTCAACCGCGATCGGCATCGGCGGTGACCCCATCATCGGCACCACTCACATTGACGCGCTCGCGGCGTTTGAGGCTGATCCTGAGACCAAGGCGATCGTGATGATTGGTGAGATCGGCGGCGACGCAGAAGAGCGTGCGGCTGAGTTCATCAAGGCCAACGTCACGAAGCCTGTGGTCGGCTACGTCGCAGGTTTCACCGCGCCCGAGGGTAAGACCATGGGCCACGCTGGCGCGATTGTGTCGGGCTCTGCTGGTACCGCGCAGGCAAAGAAGGAAGCGCTCGAGGCTGCTGGTGTGAAGGTTGGCAAGACGCCGACTGAGACCGCTGATCTGCTGCGTGAGGTCTACAACGCGCTGTAAGCAGTGTCTGACTGAGCTCGACTGAGTTTGGCACAATCGGGGTGGGTGCCAGTGGCATCCACCCCGATTGCGTTCCGCGCGCCGTGGGGCAGGTGTCAGACCGGATGGGTAGCCTAGGTGTAATGAAGGCTGTGCAATGAGAGCGGTGCTGACGGCGGTGATTGCCGCGATCGAAGCGGTTGCCGTTGCGGTCGCCGGTTTCGCGGTGATTGCGGTTGCCGCGGTGCTGCTGTGGTGGCTGACCTTTGAGCTTGGTGCCGACCCGCTCGGTCTGGTCGCGACTGTAGCCGACGTGTGGCAACTCGCCCATCTGGTGCCGATGACGATTGACCTTTCTGCGGTGGCGGCGCTGAGCGTTGGTCTGCCCGCAGAAGCGTTCAGCTTCACGATCTCACTCGCACCACTCGGGCTCACATTCATCACCGTGGTGCTCGGTGCACGGTCAGGATGGAGGCTTGCCGAGCGCAGTCACACTGCCGGGCCGATCGTCGGTGGAGCAGTGGGGTTTGCCGTCGCCGCAGGTGTTGTTGCGACGCTGACTGACGGCGGCACCTGGCCCACCTGGCTGATGGTGCTCGTGCCAACACTGGTCTACGCCGTGCCGCTGGCAGTCGGGATGGTTGCGCGTGCAGCGCTTGAGGGTCATGAGTGGTGGGCTCTTGCCGTTCGCTCCGTGCAGCGAGTGTTCGAGCCGCTCAGCGGGCCTGCCGCGGCGGCGCTTCCAGAGCGCGCCGCTGAGGGTCTGCGGCTCGCGCTGGCGTCGCTCGCGATGCTCGTCGGTCTCGGTGCGGTCGGCGTTGCTGCGGTGCTCCTCACGAAATATGCGGACGTCATCGCGCTGAGCCAAAGCCTGCAACTTGATCTGTTCGGGTCGATCATGGTCTTTGTGTTGCAACTGGCGCTGTTGCCTGTGATGTGGGTGTGGGCAATCGCGTGGTTTGTGGGCCCGGGCTTTGCTGTAGGGGTCGGCAGTTCGGTCTCTCCGTTTGACACGCTGGTCTGGCCGCTGCCCTCGCTGCCGATCCTGGGCGCGCTCCCCAACGATTGGGGGTGGGCCGGTGCGCTTGCGCCAGTGCTGGTCATCATGATCGGTGTGATCGTCGGTGCCGTGGCCGCGGGCCAGCCGGTGCTGCGTCGCGCCACAGTCGGTGCGACACTCACTATTCCGATCGCTGCAGCGGCGGCGGTCGGGCTTGCGGTTGCGCTTCTCGGTTGGCTTGCAAGCGGTGCCATTGGCCCAGGTCGTCTTGCATTTGCCGGTGTTCATGCGTGGGTCATCGGTGGCTGTGTGGCGATTGAGATAGCGGTCGGCCTGCTCATTGGCATTGGGGCGCGTCAGGTTGATGTGGCGCGCCTGAAGTCGTCGCTCCCATCGGTAGCACTGCCACGCAGGAACCCTTCTGGCGCTGTGCCAGCGGAGCACACTGAGATGCGCGTGACTGATGCGCTCGGGCCGTTGCCAGGTGATGACGCCGAAACGCAGCCAATCGAGCCGCTGAGGTTCACGCACCCGCCCGAGCCCGTGCCGGAGCCTGCACCTGCACCTGCACCTGCACCGGCGCCTGCACCTGAACCCGAACCAGAACCCGCTTCCGTCGACCCACTGCTCGATGCGTTTTCATGGGAGAACCAGGGCGCTCAGGATGCAGGAGGCGATCCAGCGAGAAGCGATCGATCCTCGGCTCACCCGCGCAGCACACCCTGGTGGCGCAAACCTCGTCACGATCAGGAGTAAAACGGTGCTAAGGTAGGCGGTGCAATCCACGGGGGCCCGCACGCGGCGGGCTGAGAGTGAACTTCGCGAGTTCTCACCGTTCAACCTGATCTGGGTAATGCCAGCGGAGGAAGGAACTCTATGTTGACGTCTGCACACCCACTCGCTTCACGGCGGGTATCAATCAGCCTTGCGGGAGCGGCGGTATTCGCGCTCGCGCTCTCGGCCTGCGCGACCGCTTCGCCATCCGATGACACCTCGTCGAATGACGCCCCATCGAACGAGGTCACCCTGGTGGTGCACGATTCGTTTCCCAATGACGAGTTCGCAGCCGCAGCGAGCGCGGCAACGGGCTATGACGTGCGCGTCATCAGTGCGGGTGACGGGGGAGAGCTCACGAGCCAACTCGTGCTGACGCAGGCGGCTCCGATCGCCGATGCGTTCTTCGGCGTTGACAATGTTTTTGTGTCGCGGTTGCTTGACGCGGGGGTCGCCGATGAATCGGCAGTTGACGTGGTGCCAGTGACGCTGGGCGCAACGTGCATCAATATCGACCCTGCCTGGTTTGCAGAGCAGGGCATCGCAGAGCCCACCAGCTACGAGGATCTCGCGGATGAAACCTACCGCGGCCTGACTGTGCTGCTCGACCCCACCACCTCGACCACTGGGGCGTCGTTTCTCATCGGCACGGTCTCCCGTTTCGGTGAGCCAGGCTTCGCTGAGTACTGGCAGCAACTCGCCGAGAATGAGGTGCGCATCGAGCAGGGATGGAGCGCCGCCTACAACGGCCAGTTCACGCAGGGCGGCGAAAGCGGCACCTACCCGATCGTGCTTTCCTACAGCTCTTCTCCGGCCTGGACGGTGACAGAAGATGGCTCAGCGACCACGACGAAGGCCCTGCTCGACACTTGCTCATCGCAGATTGAATATGCGGGGGTGCTCGCAGGAAGCGCGAACCCCGAGGGGGGAGCTGCGGTTGTCGAGTACATGCTCTCGCGTGAGTTTCAAGACACCATCGCCGACACGATGTATGTGTACCCGGCCGACGATGCGGCGAGCATTCCCGCTGATTGGGAGCGGTTCGCCCCACTGCCCATCGCGCCCCACGACCTCACCCCAAGCGAAATTGGGGCCGGCCGTGAGCCATGGCTGAGGGCGTGGAGCGACGCGACCGGCTGGTGACCACAGCGGCACCGCGAAGTGGGCTCCTGGGTCGTGTCACCTGGGGGCTCGCTGCGGCGTTGCCGGTTGCGTTTCTTGCGCTGTTCTTTGTCTGGCCCGTCGTCTCCCTCATCTGGGTCGGTGTCACGGGCTCACTGAACGGCAACGAGCTGGGCTCAGACGCGCCAGGCATGCTCTCGGTGCTGCAAGAACCCCGCACCTGGCGGGTCATCTCGCAGACGCTCGCCCAGGCCGTGAGCGGTACCGTGCTGTCGCTCGTGCTCGGGGTACCCGCAGCGTTCGTGCTGTACCGACTCGAGTTTCGTGGGCGCAACCTGTTACGAGGACTCGCGACCGTGCCGTTCGTGCTGCCCACCGTTGTGGTGGGTGTTGCCTTCACCGCGCTACTCGGTGAGGGCGCGCCGCTCGGGTGGCTCGGCGCAGACCAGAGCTTTGTTGCGATTGTGCTCGCGCTCGCCTTCTTTAACGTCACCGTGGTGGCC
>JAAZFP010000065.1 GCA_012511645.1 Microbacteriaceae bacterium | reverse complement strand
TAACCAGGCCGATCTGACGCGTCAGGGGGTGCGTGGAGTCGGCGGCGCTCTCGGTATGGCGGCACGGGTGCGAGCCTTCGGCTCGGTGCTGGTGATCGGGGTGAGCGGCACCGGCAGTGAATTCGAGCGTAGGCCTCTCAAGCCGGGCCTACCAACGATCGATGTCATCTTCGTCGAGCGGGGCGAGTTCGCCTACATCGATGGCGGTAGCTGGGTCAGCTCCCGCGCGCCCCTGATGATCGCGCCGAGCGGGTTACCGCATCGGGTGAGATTCAACAGCGCATGGAGCTTCGTGGTGGCGCGCATTCCGCGCGAGGAGATGCTGCCCTTTGTGCCGATGCTCTCGGACGAAGTGCGCATCTACGAAGAACTCTCGGTGCCCGAGAAGGCAATGCGGGCGTTCTTGCAGCAGGCTGTCGAGGGTGAAGATCAGGTATCGCCAGGTGATCGCCACACGGTGAACCTGATGGTGCTTGAGATGGCGGGCAGAATGTTGCGCGGGCGGCAGGGCGAGAGTTGGTCGCAGACATCACCGCATGCCATGCTGCGTGACCGCATCATGTTCGCGATCGCGCAGCAGAGCGCTGATTTGCAGCTTGACCCTGCGCGCCTGGCGCGCGAGGCGGGCGTGTCTCTGCGGCATCTGCAAGCGGTGTTTTCAGGGGCCGGCGCCACGGTTGCGGGTGAGATCAAGCGCGAACGTGCCCGCGTTGCGCGTTCCACCTTGCAAGACGCGCGGTTCGATGACTTGAGTATCGAGCAGGTCGCGCGTGAGGCAGGTTTTGGCTCGGCGACCAGCATGCGACGAGCTCTTGAGCAGATCTATCGGCTGAATCCGCGTGAGCTGCGCACCTTGCGAGGGTAGCTTGCCCTGCTGGGCTACACGGCCGAGTTGCGCACGAATCGCACGAATCGCGCAAGATGTTCGGTTTGGCCGGTTTATGCCGTGAAGTGTCTTTTATATTCGTTTTCCATGAGTCCTAAAAATATTCGACCTCGCTTCAGAGCCGCAACAGCCGTCACCTCGCTCGCTGCGATCGCTGCGTTATTCCTGAGCGGATGCGCAGTGGGCAGTGGTGGATCAGCCGCTGGGGGCGGTGACGAGAGTGCAGCGCAGCAGCAGAATTTCGCGGCGTTCTACGAGCAGAGTATCGAATGGCAGAGCTGCGATGAGGGTTTTGGTCTCGAAGGCGCTCAGCGCGAGCGGCTTGAGGAGCGCGGGGGCTCACCCGCCGCTTTTCAGTGCGCGAGGGTAGAGGCCCCACTCGATTGGAACGATGCAGAGAATGGCGACACGATCGAACTTGCGGTGACGCACCTGCCCTCGGTTGGCGAGGATCGGCAGGGTGTGCTTTTCGGCATCCCCGGAGGCCCGGGAGCCAGCGGTCTCGACTACACCTACAACATGAGTGTCGCACCGGGTTTCGATGAAATCATGCAGAGCTACGACTTGATCGGCTTTGACCCGCGTGGTATCGGTTCCAGTACGCCCATCGAGTGTGAGGCCGAGTCCCCCATTCTTACCGTGCAGATCGCGGCCTGTGCTGAGCAGGAGCCACTCGCTCGTACGATGGGCACCTCGCAGGTTGCCCGTGACATGGAACTACTGCGGCAGCTGATGGGCGATGAGAAGATGCACTATCTCGGGTACTCCTACGGCACGATGCTGGGTGCCACCTACTCCACACTGTTCCCCGAACGTGTTGGGCGCATGGTGCTAGACAGTGCGGAGGGTGCGGGCTGGGCGACGCTGATCGGGTCACTCGCGCAGCCCCAGGCCATAGAGGTTGCATTCGAAGACCTGTTTGCTGAATGCGGCACTCGCTACGACGTCGAGGTCTGCCCGTTCGCCGACATCACCGCCCTGATGGAGGCCATGGGTGACCTCACCGTAGAGCCTCTCCTCGCGAGCGACGGCACAGTGGTCAACGGGGGGATGCTGTATCAGTACCTCATGACCTCGCTGTACCAGCGCCCCGTTGGGCGTGAGATCGCGCTCGACACCACTGCACTTGCGCTTTCCGGCAACCAAGATGCGATTGACCGCATGGCTGACGCGATGAGCGGAGGTGGCGCAACGGTGGGGCTCGCAGGATCGATTGTGCGGTGCCATTCCTTCCCCGAAGACCCCGACGTGATGGGGCTGCTCGCATACGCAGAAGAGACCGGTGTGCCCGAGTTGCTCGGTGGCCCAGAACTCAGCCCGTTCGTCACTCAGTCGCTCATCGACCTCAACTGTTTTGCGCTTGCCGAGAGTGGTGATGACGTCACCGACAGCTTCTCCGGTTCGCCCGATGCCCCGATCCTCGTTATCGGCATCACCGGCGACCACGCCACGCACTACGAAGGTGCGGT
>JAAZFP010000064.1 GCA_012511645.1 Microbacteriaceae bacterium | reverse complement strand
GGGTTGCACAGCGCAATCGCCATTTCATTCCAGGTGACCCCGCCATAAAACCCAACAATCGACACGAGCTGGCCATCGACCCAGTCGGGAACGGTGAACCCAAAGCTGATCGCACACACCCACGACAGCATCATCGTGACGTACGCAGCACGTCCCACCACTCGTCCACGACGTTCGGTGAGGCGCATGCGATGCTGCGCGTACCAGTGCAGCGCCAGGTACGTCAGGGTAATGCCCGGCACGTACCACCGGGTCAACGAACCACCCAAACCAAACAGCCAACGGCCGGCGCCCATCCACAGCGCCAAGGCCAATCCAATAATTCCAAGCACCCAATTTCGCACTGTCACACTCATGATGGTAGTCTTCTACGGTTGCCTCTGCACGAAGCGCAGAACGTGACGCGCCCCGATAGCTCAGTGGTAGAGCACTTCCATGGTAAGGAAGGGGTCGCCAGTTCAATCCTGGCTCGGGGCTCTGATCTGCTCAGTGCCTGTGGCACAGTCCATGTGGCTGAGTAGCTCAGCTGGTTAGAGCGCACGACTCATAATCGTGAGGTCGCGGGATCGAGCCCCGCCTCAGCTACCGAGTCAGATCAACAGAAACCCCCGCTCAGGCGGGGTTTTTTGTATCACGAGCGTGTCTCTGCGGTTCACTACAATGAGGCGGGAGTGCGACAATGATCGATTCGCTCGCCGAACTTGGCCCGTGGGCATGGATCGCACTCGCGGTCGCAGCGGTGTTCGTCGGCTTCTCAAAGACCGTCGCCCCGGGAGTCGCCACCATCTCGGTCGCGCTGTTTGCGATGGTGCTCCCTGCTCGAGCATCAACCGCGGCCCTCCTGCTGCTGCTCATCGCCGGAGATATTTACGCGCTGATCGCGTATCGACGCCGCGCTGATTGGCGAGCCGTCTTGCGCCTACTGCCCCCGATCGCGATCGGCATGGTGCTGGGCGCGGTGTTCTTAGCGCTCGCCGATGACGCGCTCACCAAACGCATCATTGCAATCGTGCTGCTGGTCACGGTGACGTTCAATCTGTGGCGGCGATTCTCTGCGAGGCACAGGCGGGGGGCAAGTCAAACCGATAGCAGCGACACTGCCAGCGCAGCTGACAGTGCACCCGCCAACACAGCGAACAGCGCGCCCGCCGGCCCGAGCGCATCGGCAAACCCGCATGCTGCGGGTGGCGCGGCAGCGCCTGCCCCGCTGCTCGCCCGCGCCACCTACGGCTCGCTCGCCGGGTTCACCACGATGGTCGCGAACGCGGCCGGCCCTGTCATGTCACTCTATTTTCTTGCGGCCCGCTACGAGATGCGTGCATTTCTCGGCACAGCCGCCTGGCTGTTCGCAGTCGTGAACCTGTCAAAGGTGCCGGTCGTGACCGCGCTCGGCCTCATTACCCCCACCTCCTTACTGCTTGACGCACTGCTCCTTCCCGCGCTATTGATTGGTGCGGTGACAGGGCAGCTGCTAGCACGCCGCATCTCGCAGCGAGTGTTCGAAGGCATTGTGCTCTTTGGCATCACCATCGGATCGATCGCACTGCTGCTCTAATCAGCGCGCGTCTCATCGATGCCGCCTCAACGGTGCTTCTCACAGCGGTGCAGCTCACCCCAACACCGTTCGAGCCAGCGCTTCGACCATCTGCTGCCGCCCGGTTCTCAGCCCGCACCATTCACTCAGCGGCTTGCGGCTAGGATGGAGGACGTTGATCGTTCAGATCAGCATGGAGGATTCGCCTAGCGGCCTATGGCGCACGCCTGGAACGCGTGTTGGGTTCACGCCCTCGGGGGTTCAAATCCCCCATCCTCCGCCATGCAAAAATAGCCCCTGACCAGGCATTTATTACCCAAGTCAGGGCTATTTTTCACATTTCTCTGGCGCAGTGATGTGAAGCCTTGGGTGGGGTACCGGCTGAGAGCCACACGATGTGGCACGATCGAAGGGTGCTCTCCCTCCCCGAAACTCTCCAACACCACGCCGGCGTCGCGGCCGAGAAGTCTGCGTCGCTGCGCACACCAGGACGATTTCTGGTCGCAGGGATGCTCGGCGGCGCCTATATCGGCGTCGGCATCGTGCTCATGGTGACGGCCGCGGGCCCACTGATTGCCGCCGGTGACGGGTTTGCGAAGCTCGTCGCGGGCATCGTGTTCGGGGTCGCACTCACGCTCGTGGTGTTTGCCGGGGCAGATCTCGCAACCTCGGCGATGATGACACTCCCCCTCGGTGCGCTCATGCGCAGCGTCCGGCCCGGGCGTGCTTTGGTCGTGCTGATCCTCATGTTCGCCTGCAACTTGCTCGGGGCGCTGTTGTTCTCGGCTCTCGTGACCGCGGCGGGCGTACTGTCGACGGCTCCCGCTGCAGGAGCCATGCTTGTCGATTTGCTGGCGCTCAAGGCCTCACTCACCCCCATAGAACTCTTCATGCGGGGCCTGCTCTGCAACGCACTCGTGTGCCTGGCCGTCTGGATGGCCTCACGGGTGCAGTCTCCTGGCGCAAAGATCACACTGATTTTTCTCGCAATCACCGCGTTCGTGACCTCGGGGTTCGAGCACGTCATCGCCAACATGACGGTGTACGGGCTGGGGCTCATGGCTGACGACCCGAATGCCACCTGGGCTGTCTTCGGTTCGAACATGCTCTGGGTAGGCCTTGGCAACCTGGTGGGCGGCGGGGTGCTGGTCGGGCTCAGCTACTGGGTCATTGGCGGACGTCCCAGCACGACCGAGACACACAACTCGGCAGACGCGGCACGCACCGCCGAGACAGCGCAGACACTCGTGGCTTCAGGTGACCCTCATCTCTCGAATGAGGGTGGCCGCTAACAGGCCGCTACACCGCAGGTTCGCCGACCGCTCGTTCGATGGCGGCACGCAGGTCAGCATCCTCTGGCGCGACCGCGCTACGGAACCTGGTGAGGGTCTGCTCACCCTTCCCATCCTTGGCGGGCACGACGAGAAACTTCTCGAAGTTCCACATCACCGGCCCCGCGACCCCGAGCGAGTCCTTGGCCTTCTTGAGGGCCTGAAACAGCGGGTGGGCGTTCTTGCCGTTGACCTTGCCCTTGGCGAGCAGCGGAAAGGTGACCCCGTAGTTGAGCTGACAG
This sequence comes from Microbacteriaceae bacterium, assembly GCA_012511645.1. Classification (GTDB taxonomy): domain Bacteria; phylum Actinomycetota; class Actinomycetes; order Actinomycetales; family Microbacteriaceae; genus Leucobacter. The sequence continues at coordinate 1,402 of JAAZFP010000064.1, read as the reverse complement.
AACTCGCCAATCTCTTCAGCGGTGCCAGGCTCTTGCTTCAGGAACTGGTTGCAGGGCATGCCCACGACGGAGAGACCACGCGACCCATACTCTTGGAAGAGCGCCTCGAGCCCCTCGTACTGCGGGGTGAGCCCGCACTTCGACGCGGTGTTGACAACGAGCACCGGCCCCGGCGCAAGCTCACCCAGGGTGGTCGCCGTGCCGTTCAACAGCTCTACTTCGATCTCTGCGATGCTCATGCGCCCATGCTAGTGGCGTAACGCCGAGCTGCACCTTCGGTGATGCTGTGAACCTGACACTCGTGAAACACGAGAGAATGGTCGGGTGACTGCACCAACGACTTCCGCTGCCCCTGACCGCATCGAAATCGGCAAGCGCATCGATGCGCTGATGCCCCGGGCCCACCAGGAACTCACCGACCTGGTCGCGATCCCAAGCATCGCCGACGAGCGCATCGTGGACCCCGCCGAGTGCGTGCGCGCGGCTGAGTGGGTGCGCGACGCGTTTCGCACCGAGGGCATCCCAGCTGATCTCGAGCTCACCCCCGACGGCACCTACTCGGTGATCGGGCACCGGCCGGCACCCGAGGGAGCCCCCACCGTGCTGCTCTACTGCCACTACGACGTGCAGCCGATTCTCGATGAGCACGAGTGGCTCAGCCCGCCATTCGAGCTGACCGAGCGTGATGGGCGCTGGTATGGCCGTGGGGCGACCGACTGCAAGGGCAACGTCATCGCGCACCTGGCCGCGCTGCGGGCGCTGCGCGGCGACACGCCAGCCGCTGCTGCAGACGCCTACCCGGTGGGGCTGATTCTGGTGGCTGAGGGGTCAGAAGAGCAGGGCCGCGCAAGTCTCGACCGCTATGCGCTTGAGCACCCCGAGCTGTTTCGGGCCGCCGATGTGATTCTCATTCAGGACGCAGGCAATATCGCGTTTGGCGTGCCCACCCTGTCGGTGAGCCTGCGTGGCGCGGTTGACGTGATCGTACGCGTCGAGGCGCTCGAGGCGTCCGTGCACTCGGGCATGTTTGGCGGCGCGGCGACCGACCCGATCGCGGCACTGGTGCAGATGCTCGCGACCCTGCGCGATGAGCACGGCAATACGACCGTGCCCGGCATTCGCGCGGACCAGGTGTGGCAGGGAGTGCAGTATGACGAGGATGCGTTCCGCCAGGACTCGGGCATGCTCGTTGGCACTGAGCGCCTCGGCAGCGGAACCGTCAGCGATCAGCTGTGCGCGCGGCCGGTGATTACGATCCTCGGCATTGACGCGCCGCCGGTGGTGGGTGCCGTTGCGGCGATCCAGGCGAAGGCTGCTGCGAAGCTGAACCTGCGAGTGCCGCCAGGTGAAGACCCCGCTGAGCTGCGCGATGCCCTCATCGCTCACCTGCACGCGGTAGCGC
>JAAZFP010000063.1 GCA_012511645.1 Microbacteriaceae bacterium | reverse complement strand
TAACCACCGCCGACGATCAGAATCTTCTTCGCCACGAAGCAGTCTCCTTAGAGCGCATAGACAGGTGCGCCACACATCCGGGCGCACAAAAACCGGGCACTATCGGCCCGACCAACACAGTCTACTACGCGAAATGGCTAGACTCGGCCACATGGGCCGAAACCAGAATGACCTCATCCCGCGAGCTGGCCGCGGTGGATCGGTGTCGACGATCTTTCCCTCCCAACGATCGATAACACGGAGAATCACAACGACCCTCTTGGCCGCGATCATTCTCGGATTCACCGTCATTGCCGGGCTCGCACTCCCCGCCACGCCCGCCTTTGCCGCCGGAGATGTCGACGACTTTGAGATTGCCTCCTTTCACGCCGACTACACGCTGGGTCGCGACGCAGAAGGTCGTTCGACGCTGACCACGATCGAACACATCGTTGCGGTCTTTCCCGAATACGATCAGAACCGGGGACTGATCCGCGACATCCCACGGGACTACCTTGGCCACGACACGGACCTTCAAGTGCTCTCGGTCACGAATGAACGCGGCGCCCCGCGCACCTTCACGACCGAACCATACGGAGACTTTCTCGCCGTCACCATGGCGGTTCCCGAGGGGCAGTTTGTGCACGGCGAACAGCACTATGTCATCGAGTACACGCAACGCGACGTCACCCACTTCTTCGCGGACACTGGCGTTGACGAGTTCTACTGGGATGTAAACGGCACAGAATGGGCCCAGCCGTTCGGCAGCATCAGTGCGTCGGTCACACTCTCCCCCGAACTCGAATCCTCGCTCACCGGCGCCGCTTCCTGCTACCTCGGTGTCTTTGGATCGACGCAAACCTGCGAATTGCAGCGCACTGGAACCGGCTTCACTGCCGAAGCGAATGATCTCGGCCCCCGTGAAAATATGTCATTTGCGCTCGCGTTCACGGCCGGCACCTTTGCTCAGGCTCCCGAGCCGGTCGCGCCGCCGCAGCACTTCTTGCAGCAAGTGCCGCTGATGCTCTGGGCGGGTGCGGCAAGCTTCATCGCCGCGATTGCAACCTTTGGCACCGCGCTCGTGCGCGGACGAGGCGCCAAAACTGGCCGCGCAATCATCGCGCAGTATGAGCCACCACATGATGTGAGTGTCGCAGTCTCAGCGCAACTACTCAAGCAAAAACGCCAGACGATGACCGCAACACTGCTTGACTTCGCGGTGCGCCGTAAGCTGCGGCTCCTGCACCATGCAGAGACCAACCAATACGGCATCGCCGCGCTCGACAATACTGGTCTCGATTCGGCTGAGTCGCGCACCTATGCGCGCCTCTTCACCGGCAAAAACGGATCAACCGCTGCCAGTGTCGCGCCACACACAGTGTTCTGGTTCGAACGCACGAGCACCCGTCTTGGCGATGCCGCCGCCGACCTCACCAGGCGAGCGTCTGCTGAGGTGACCAAGCGCGGCCTCATGAAGCGAGCAAACGGCACTGCCATCGTGGTCGTAATCGTGCTGTTCCTACTCGCACTCGCCCTGCCCGTGCTGCACACCATCATCTTCGGTGACGCACTGCTCATGACCGTGCTGCTTGCTGTGGGCATCAACCTGCTCGTCTGGCTGATCATCGGCGCGGCATTTGCCCTGGGTGTACAGCGACGACTTACCCCCGAGGGTGCGCTCGTGCGCGATCACTTGCAGGGGTTGCGCGAGTATATTCGGCTCGCCGAGGCCGACCGCATTCGCATGCTGCAGAGCGCGAGCGGAGCCGAGGTCGACGCAAACTTGGTCGTCAAAGTATACGAACGACTCCTGCCATACGCGGTGCTCTTCGGGTTTGAAAAAGAGTGGCAGGGCGAACTTGCCCGCTACTACCGCGAGTCAACACCCGACTGGGTCTACGACAGCGGCGGCAACACCTTCAGTCACGCGCTTCCCATCGCTCTGTTCGCTCAGAGTGTCAATTCCTCGCCGGTCACCCGCACTCAATACAGCGGATCTGGCTCGGGAGGATCGTTCTCGTCGTCGATGGGCGGGTCTTCGGGCGGCGGCATCTCTGGCGGTGGAGGCGGCGGAGGTGGCGGTCGAGGAATTTAGCGGCGGGATCAGCCTTCGCTCTCAGCTCCTCGCTGCCAACCTGAGCGCTCGATCGCCAAATCACCGATTGGATTCACGCCCGGCCCCGCGGCAAGTGCGTGACCCATCAGAGCGTGCAGGCATTTCACACGAGTGGGCATGCCACCGGCGCTGATGCCGGCAACTTCCGGCACCTCGCCGACCGAGTCCCGATCGGCAATGTATTGTTCGTGGGCACGCTCGTACTGCGCGCGCAGTTGCTCATCCTCCGCGAGCATCTCATTGAATTCAACCATCATGCCGACTGCCTCAAGGCGTGACGCAGCGGCAACCGCCTCGGGGTGGCAGAGGTAGTAGAACGTTGGAAATGGGGTGCCGTCTGGCAACCTCGGCGCCGTTGCAACCACTGCGGGGGCACCGTCTGATGCGCGAGCGGCGATGCCGACCACTCCCCTGGCCTCGCGGCCCAGTTGCTCGCTCACCATCGCAATATCAGCGTCGCTTGGTGTCTCGTATGGGGGTCGTGTCACAGTCAGTGTTCTTTCGTCGTAGAGGTCATTCTGGGTTTCGATCAGCACCGCGGCACAGAGGCAGCGTTTACGATGGGGTGTGCCGACTACTCGGCCGCTGGCTCGGCAGCTTCATCAGTTGCGGCCCCCGCGGGCGCCTCAGCGCTCTCGTCGGCGGTCTGCTCCGGCAAATAGTTCGGCAGGTCCGTGCTCAGCCCAGCGACGAGGGTCGACACCGCCAGCGTGCGCGCCCAGTTGCTCGTCGCCTCGGTCAGTGTGTCACTCGTCACGGCGGTTGAATCCTCGGGAATCACCACGTCTTCGATGATGCTCAGCTGTGTTTCGCCTGGCATGACATAAAAGAGTCGGCCGCGAGCCTGCGAGCGCACATATGAGGGGTCCTGCCACTTCGCACGTTCGGCATCGGCCTCGTTGACCCGCTCGTTCTGCAGGCGAACGGTTTCGCGCAGTTCAGCGTTTTCACGCTGCTGATTCACAAAGGTGGTGAGCGTCGGGCTGATTGTCACCCCGCCCACCACGATGAGCGCAACGATCAGCACGGTGAAGCCGCTGAAGTGAAGGCTCGAGATCCAACTCCCGAGACCCTCGCTCAGCGTGCGCTTGGTCACCGTGTGCCCACCATCACCAGCCGTATTGCGCGATGCTTAACCCTTGAAACGCGGGAAGGCTGCGCGGCCCGCGTATCGTGCCGCCGCACCGAGCTCTTCTTCGATGCGCAGCAGCTGGTTGTACTTTGCGACGCGATCTGATCGCGCGGGCGCACCGGTCTTGATCTGGCCGCAGTCGGTCGCCACCGCGAGATCGGCGATCGTCACGTCTTCGGTTTCGCCCGAGCGATGCGACATGACGGCGGTGTAGCCGGCACGCTGCGCCATCTGCACGGCGTCAAGCGTCTCAGTCAGGGTGCCAATTTGGTTGACCTTCACGAGGATCGAGTTCGCGGTGCCCTTCTCGATGCCGTCTGCAAGACGAGCGGGGTTCGTGACGAACAGGTCGTCACCCACGAGCTGCAGGCGGTCGCCGAGTTCGTCAGTGAGCGTCTTCCAGCCCTCCCAGTCGTCTTCGGCAAGCGGGTCTTCGATCGACACGAGCGGGTAGCGGTCGGCCAAGTCAGCGTAGTAGGCCGACATTTCGGCCGCCGTGCGGGCCTTGCCCTCGAAGTTGTAGATGCCGTTCTCAAAGAACTCGGTCGACGCGACGTCGAGCGCGAGCGCAATATCCCGCCCTGGCTCGTACCCCGCGCGGGTAATCGCCTCATCGATCAGGTCGAGCGCGTCCGCGTTGCTCGGCAGGTCAGGGGCAAAGCCGCCCTCATCACCGAGCGCCGTGGTAAGGCCCTTCTCCTTCAGCAAGCCCTTGCGCGCGTGGTACACCTCAACACCCCAGCGCAGGCCTTCGCTGAAGGTCTCGGCGCCGAGCGGCACTGCCATGAACTCCTGAATGTCGACACCAGTGTCAGCATGCGCGCCGCCATTAATGATGTTCATCATCGGCACG
>JAAZFP010000062.1 GCA_012511645.1 Microbacteriaceae bacterium | reverse complement strand
TGTCAAGGCACTGTTGCCCGAAGCGCTGCCGAGCATTGTCGCGAATGTGACGACCACCGCGATCACACTGGTGGCCTACTCGGCGATGGCCGGTCTGGTCGGTGGCGGCGGCCTCGGCTACCTCGCGGATGCCTACGGGTATAAGCGATTTGATTTGCCGGTGCTGATTGCCGCGACCATTCTGCTGATCCTGATCGTGCAGATCTTCCAAGTGGTTGGTGATCGCATCTCACGTCGGCTGGATCACCGTTCGATCGCCTCTGGCCGGGCGACGGGCCGCAAGGTGCGGCTGAACAGCGGCACACATCGTGACACCGTCGCGGGGGCTTCCCCTGAGGTTTCGTCCAAGTAATACCCAAGAGAGAAAGAAAGAAAAGGAACATCATGTCCATACTCAGATCGTCCAGGTTCGTTCGTATCGCAGGCCTTGGCGCAGCTGCCATGCTCGCCCTGGGGCTTGCCGCCTGCGGCGCATCAGGGGGCACCAGCGCGGGTGATGGCAACGCGGCAGAGGTGGAACTCTCGACCCCGTTCAAGGTTGCTGCCACCGATGTGCCTCACGCGGACATCTTGGGCTTCGTCAAAGACACCCTCGCCGAAGAAGCTGGCATCGACTTCGAGATTGTCACCTTTACTGACTATCCGCTTGGCAACCGTTGGCTTGCCGAGGGTGAAGTCGAGGCAAACTACTTCCAACATCGCCCCTATTTCGACGCACTGGTTGATGAGTTCGGTTACGACATCGTGCCGCTGAGCGATGTGCACGTTGAGCCGTATGCTGCGTTCTCAGAACGGTTTGACTCAGTCTCTGAACTGCCAGACGGTGCAACGATCAGCGTGACGAACGACGCCTCAAACCAGGAGCGTGCGCTGAATCTGCTCGCACAGGAAGGGCTTATTGTGTTGCCTGAGAGCGGTGACATCAATGTCATCGCCGTGCAAAGCAGTGACGAGTACAACCCTCACGGATTCACCTTCATCGAAGCCGACCCCGCTGCTCAGGCTCGTGCGTTGCCCGATGTTGACCTTGGCATTCTCAACGGAAACTACTTCCTGGATGCGGGCTTCACCCTCAAGGACGCACTGATCATTGAGCCACTGGAAGGCAACATTTACGCGAACTTCTTGACGGCACGCGCTGACAACGCGAATGATCCGCGTCTGCTGAAGCTGGATGAGCTGCTCACCTCTGCAGAGGTGAAGGCATTCATTGAGCAGACCTGGTCGGGCGGGGATGTGTCTCCCGCATTCTAAATCGCGCGAGTGAGTACACGGTTGAGGGACGTTCTTGTGGAACCTCCCTCAACCGTGGTGTGTTTCTGGCCAGGATGTTTCGTGAGGCGTGACCTTGCGAAGCCGGGTGGTGCACTCTGGGGCTCAGATGCCCCGGCCGCCTCCGCCGCCTCCGCCGCCACCCGAGAAGCCGCCACCTGATGAGCCGCCCATTGATGATGAGAACGAGCCCCCTGACCCAGATCCGCTGTACTGCGTGCGGGTGACCGGTGCCGAACTGACACTCTGCGCAAACAGAGCGAGGGGGAGCGCGTGCGTGAACGTGTTGCCGCCGCTGTCGTAGACCCAATCGGGAGTTGACTCACGGTAGTAGCGGGCGAGTTCACCCTGCCATTCTTTTTCAAAACCGAACAGCACCGCGTAGGGCAACAGCCGTTCGTAAATCTTGACCACAGAGTTCGTGTCAACCTCGGCTCCGCTCGCGCTTTGCAGCATGCGAATGCGGTCTGCCTCGGCAAGCCGAATGTACTCGCGTAGCCCCTGTAGATGGTCGTGCAACAGCGCACCCTCGGGGGTTAGCCGTCGCTGCAGCCCCAGGACAAGCCCTGCACCAATGATGAGCCACACGAGCAGGTTGATACCGACAGCAAGGAGCACGGTCAAAAGCAGTGAATCATCGAAGATGATGGTGTGCACTACGGGCAGCGCGAGCGCGAGCACCAAGAGCGCGATGACCACCAGGATGGCGGTGACGTTTGCTCGCTTCATGAGCCCGCGTTTGGTCACCTCGGCTGATGCGCGCTTGGTGAGGTCGGCGGCAGTATCACCAAGCCGGGTGCTGGTGCGTTCGAACCAAGAGACGGTATCTGGTGCAACGCTGGCCGCGGTTGTTCCGCTCTTGCCGGTGAAGAGGCGCGCATAAGTGCGTGATTCGGTCGAGTCAAGACCGGTATGGTCAAGCGCGGCGATGCCGTACTGATCAGTCTCGGCATGGTGCAGGAGTCGCAGTTTGCGGCGCACAGCGAAGTCAAGCAGGGTCGCGGTCATCGTCTTGCGTTTCTGCTTCAGCAGTTGCGCTGAAACAGCGACGCTCACATCGTGCGGTGGTTCGTACTGTGCAATGATTGCGCGGCCCGTTTTTGCGCCTCTCCCACGCAGGAGCGCGGTGACGAAGGTGACAGTTGCTGCGATGAAACTCGCCGCACCAGCCCAGAGCATCAGCGGTACCTGCTGCAAGAAATGCTGTGGTGGCGCGACCGGTTCAGGAGCCTGCGTAAACGTGCCGCCCATGAATGCGAGCGCAAATGACATGTTCTCACGTGGGCCGAGATCACTCGCTTCGGCAGTGAAACCGTGCTCACTGCGCTGCAACTCGCAGGTTTGTGTTGACCCAAAGACACCGAGGTAACAGGACGCGGCACCGGTGAGCGAGGACTCGAGCTCGGGGGAGAGCGTGACTGTCGCGCTAATGCTGCCGAAGGGTTGCGCCCATTCTGTGCCGTTGACATCCCAGTAAAACTCGTCAACACCGGTGTCTGCGAAGAAGTTGGTGACGTCGCGTTGTGTGTACTCGATGACATAGTGCTGCTCACCGTGCACGAACTGCCCCTCGGGCACCGCGATGGTGACGGCGAGAAAGTCTCCGTAGGGTTCGGTCGTGAAGCCGCGTGGGGTGCCGCGCTCATTGGTAACCGAGAGCACCTGAAGGTCTGTGTCGTGGCCGAGGTAGTCCCTGGGGAGGTCGCGGATCAGCCCTCGGTTCTGGTCGTATTCGGGAAAGACCGCAACGATGTGTTCGATCGTGGTGAGCGTCGAACGACCTTCTACGTCGCGAACCAGTGTGTAGTCGGCGTGAAACGAAGCGATCTCAAAGTCATTGACGTCACCGGCGGCAACGGCCGGCGTGGCGGGGAGCATGACCCCAGCAATGATGGTGAAACTGAGAACGATCGCCGCCACGAGGGCTGTGGTGATCTTTCGCAGTATCGAAGGTTGAGCGGGAAAGATCGTTGACGCTGACCCATCACGGCCACCTCGTGTGAAAAGCACATTCTGATTTCGGCCCATGTGGCAGAGTCTAGCCATTTCGCATAGTAGACTGTGTTGGTCGGGCCGATAGTGCCCGGTTTTTGTGCGCCCGGATGTGTGGCGCACCTGTCTATGCGCTCTAAGGAGACTGCTTCGTGGCGAAGAAGATTCTGATCGTCGGCGGTGGTTA
>JAAZFP010000061.1 GCA_012511645.1 Microbacteriaceae bacterium | reverse complement strand
TCAACGATGCAGACGCGGCCGGCATCGCGGAGGCTGCGCTTGGCGCGGCCAAGGGTGTCGCTGGCACGGTGCTCGTGCTCACCTTTGGCACCGGCATCGGTAGCGCATGCCTGAGCGACGGCATGCTCGTGCCGAACTTTGAGCTGGGTCATCTGCACCTCGATGGGCACTCTGACGCAGAGCGCTGGGCATCGGCGAGAGCCATCGCGCGTGAGGGCATCACACTGGCCGAGTGGGCTCAGCGCGCGGGTCGCTATCTCCAACATGTGGAGGATCTGCTCCATCCGCAACGCTTCGTACTTGGCGGCAGCATCAGCAAAGACTCCGCTCAGTATCTGCCGTTTGCTGAGGTCTCCACACCAACCGTTCCAGCGCGATTCCACAACGATGCCGGCATCATCGGCGCCGCGCTCATCGCAAGCGGTTATTCTGGATCCTCGTAGCCCGCTCCCCCGGCCTGCGTCGGTGGCAGCGTCGGGATATGAATCGCGCCAGTCGTTGCCGCCGGGTCGAACTCTTGGCCCGCACCATGTTCACCGTCACGCGGCAACATGCCGGCAGACAGCCCCCGAAATTCACCGAGATCAGGACCCTGGTCTTGCAGCGGCACCGATACTCGAACCCCGGGATCGAGCGTCACCTGTTCGCCGCGCACCCAAACCGGCACCGGCAGATCTTCGTGACCAATCTCGAAACTGATGTCGCCTTGGTTCAGCGCAACACTGATCGTACGGCCACGCCAGTGGAGTCGAAATTGCACTCCCTGCCAGTGCGCGGGCAAACGCGGATCAAAGCTCAAGGTCCGCTCCGCATCGCGCATCCCTGCGAATCCCTGAACGATCGCCATCCAGACTCCGCCGGCCGAAGCGATGTGCACGCCGTCAACCGAATTGTGGTGCAGGTTAGCGAGATCCAGATGCAATGCGTGAGTGAAGTACCGGTATGCCAGCTCTCGATAGCCGACCTCGGCCGCCAGCACGGATTGCACGACCCCCGACAGGCTTGAGTCACCGGTCGTCAACGCATCGTAGTATTCGAAGTTGCGACGCTTCTCTTCATCACTGAACTCCTCGCTGGCAAGCAGCAGCGCAAGCACCACATCGGCCTGTTTCAGCACCTGGAACCGGTAGATGACGAGCGGATGGAAGTGCAGCAGCAGTGGCTTCTTATCTGGTGGGGTGGCCGCGAGATCCCAGACCTCCCGCTCGAGAAAGTGAGCGTCTTGCGGGTGAATGCCGAGCTCTTCTGAGTAGGGAATGCTCATGCCATCGGCGGCCCGCTGCCAGGCATCGATCTCTTCCCGGCGCAGGCCAAGTCGTGCGCTCAAGCTTTCGAATGCCTCGGGGTGTTCGTGTTCGAGAATGCGTGCCGCCTCAACCGCGATTCGCAGATTAAAGCGTGCCATCACGTTGGTGAAGAGGTTGTCATTCACCACGGTCGTGTACTCGTCGGGACCCGTCACACCGTGAATGTGGAAGCGTTCAATCCCGTCGACGTTGGTGGCCCAAAAGCCGAGACTGACCCACAGCCTCGCCGTTTCGATGGGAATCTCAGAGAACGCAAGGAGAAAGTCGAGGTCTCCCGTTGCGAAGAAATAGCGCGCGCACGCGTAGGTAATGTCGGCATTGATGTGGTACGCGGCGGTGCCGGCCGCGTAGTAAGCGCTCGCTTCGTCACCGTTGATGGTTCGCCACGGAAATAACGCGCCGTCTTCGTTGAGTTGGGTTGCCCGCAATCGCGCCTTCGGCAGCATGCGCAGTCGTGACCGCAGCGCGTTTCGTGCCCACAGCGGGGTGGTATATGTGAGAAACGGCAAGACAAAGATATCAGAGTACCAGAAGTAGTGACCGCTGTAGCCAGAGCCGGTCAACCCCTTCGCCGCGATGCCACGACCATCAGCTCGAGCGGCCGCCTGCGCGAGCTGGAACAGGTTCCACCGCACCGCCTGCTGCACACCCGGCTCCGCATCAATCTGAATGTCGCTCCGCTGCCAAAATT
>JAAZFP010000060.1 GCA_012511645.1 Microbacteriaceae bacterium | reverse complement strand
GTCTACTCGCCCGAGCTGGTGCGCGGGTTTGCAGCGCTCGCCGAACGGCACGGGTTGGTGCTGATGGCTGATGAGATCTATGCCCGGGTGCTGTATGGCGACGCCCCGCACGAACACGCGGCGCTGCACGCCACTGACACCCTGTGCCTCACATTCAGCGGGCTCTCGAAGGTGCAGCGTGTTGCGGGCTACCGCTCGGGCTGGGTGATTGCCTCGGGTAATCGTGCGCTCGCCGTGGACTTTCTCGAGGGAGTCACCCTGCTCGCCAACATGCGAATGTGCGCAAATGTGCCGGGGCAGCACGCGATCCCCGCGGCGCTTGCCGCTGCCGATGGTTCGGGCATCAGTGCGCTGTGTGCGCCGGGTGGTCGGCTGCGCGAGCAGCGGGACGTGGCGCACGCGCTGCTGACGGCTATTCCTGGTGTGACCTGCGAGCTTCCCGGTGGGGCGATGTACCTGTTTCCCAAGCTTGACCCCGTGCGCTACCCGATCCAGGACGATCAGCATTTTGTCATCGAGCTGCTGCGGGCGACCCGGGTGATGGTGACGAACGGGCGCGGCTTTAACCTGCCGACGCCCGATCACCTGCGGTTCGTGACGCTGCCACAGGTCTCGGTGCTGACCGAGGCGATCGGGCGCATCGCCGACTACCTCGACACCGTGCGCGTGGACTAGAGCGATGAGCGTCAAGATCCTCGCTGTCGGCAAGAAACATGAGACGTGGGTCACCGACGGCATTGATCGCTACGAGAAGCGCCTGCGCAAGCCGTTCGATGTGACGTGGCAGCTCTTGCCGCACTCGTCGCGCGAGGGTGATGCAGCCCGCAGCGAAGAGCCAGACCGGCTGTTGTCGCGCGTGGATCGCGACCACTTCGTGATGCTGCTTGATGAGCGGGGACGCAACCTTGATTCGCCCGAACTGGCTCGCACGTTGCAGGGCGCCTTTGATACGTCGCGCACCGTGGTGTTGATTATTGGTGGCGCCTATGGGGTTGATGATCGTGTGCGCGCCCGCGCCGATGTGGTGTGGAGCCTGTCGAAGCTCGTGTTTCCGCACCAGCTGGTGCGATTGATCGTTGCCGAGCAGCTGTATCGAGCGCAGGAAATTTCGGCGGGCCGCCCCTACCATCACGTGTGACCAGGGGTCAGATTGTGCTGCGAGGAACTACACTGAAGCTGTGCACCGCCACTCCGGATCGACGTTGTTTCGAAACCAGTCAGACCTCTCGCGCGCAATGGTTGCGCTCTATATTTCGGCGAGTGTGTTTTCGGGCTTGGCGGGCTCGGTGTTTCCCCCGGTGAACCCGCCACCTGTCGAGATGCCGATGGTGATTTCGGGGGTGACGATCGCGATCGCGGTGGGTATCTTTCTGCGGGGTCGACGACTGCAGCTGGCCACTGCTGGGTGGTTGAGCGGGTTTTTGCTTCTCATGCTGATGGGCATCACATGGGGCGGCTCAAATGTCACTCGCGGCACGGTGGCCGGGGTGCTGACGGTGGCGGTGCTGGTGCTCTTCGCGTGGTTCATGCCGACCTGGCTGGGCCGGCTGGTGGGGTACAGCACCCTGGTGGTGTTTAGCGTGATTTTGCTCACGAGGTACCCGTCGACAGACGCTGCGCTCGTCATTGTTGCGCTGGTCTCACTGTCGGTGCTTTTGACCGAGACGCTTGGTCGATTTAAGCGTGACTTGCAGCAGTCGTCGCTGACTGATCACCTGTGTAGTGTGTGGAATCGCCGCGGGTTTGATCTGTTGCTCGACAGCGAGATTCGCACTGTCGCGCGCACGGGCGAGGCCCTGTCTCTCATCTTCATCGACTTGGATGACTTCAAATCCATCAACGACTCGCAGGGGCATCTTGAGGGTGATCTCGTGCTGCAGCGGATCAGCCAAGCGCTCGTCGAGAATCTTCGCGGTGGTGACTGTGTGGCCCGTGTCGGCGGGGACGAGTTTGTGCTGCTGCTGCCGCGTACGAATGCGTCTGAGGCTACCTCTCTGGTGGGCCGTTTGCAGGATGAGGCCAATGCCTGTCGGTGGTCGTATGGGGTGGCCGAGTACCTCCCTCATGAGACGGCACACGCGCTGATCGAGCGGTCAGACGCGATCATGATGCAGCAGAAACGTGGCAG
>JAAZFP010000059.1 GCA_012511645.1 Microbacteriaceae bacterium | reverse complement strand
CCGAGGCGGTGCAGCAGCGGACCGCAGAACAGAATCGGAATGCGCGATGACCCCGCGTGGGCGTCAATATCAGCGTGGTGTGCGATTTCGACGTTTGACGGGTCGAGCCGCCACTCGCCCTGGTCATCACCGCGGGTAATGAGCACTCCGTGCAGAGCGAGCAGCCCCGCAACGACCCGAACATCAGAAATGTTGGGCACGTTGCGGAGCACACTCGGCGACTGTCCCAGCAGCGCCGCAACCATCGCCTTGGTCGCGAGATTCTTGGCACCTCGCACTTCGATGCGACCGTTGAGCGGCCGACCACCGTTGATGATGATCTCGTCGCTGGTCAGCCCGACTCGGGCCCCCGCCTTGCGGGCGTCCTTCTTCAGGCCCTCGTCTTCATGCTCTGCTGAGTCGCTCATCCATCTGCTTTCGCGTGCTGCTTGCCCTACCGAACCGGCAGGGTTGTCGGCATCCATGACGGACGCGTGGCCTCAAAATCTGAGATCTCTTGTTCGTGACGAAGCGTCAACGAAATATCATCATGCCCTTCGAGCAGGCGCCACCTCGTGTAGTCGTCAATTTGGAATGGCACCACCAGGTCACCGACGGTGACGGTGCGATCTTCGAGGCTGACGGTGATGGCGACCTTCGGATCAGCGTCAAGTGCCGCCCAAATGCGCTCAATATCGGCGGCCTCAACCTGCGCGGCGAGCAGGCCCTGCTTGCCCGAGTTGCCACGGAAAATATCGGCAAAGCGGGGCGAGAGCACCACCTTGAACCCGTAGTCGCGCAGCGCCCACACGGCGTGCTCACGCGATGAACCTGTGCCAAAATCAGGCCCCGCAACGAGCACCTCGGCGCCCGCAAACTGTGGCTGATTCAGCACAAAGTCGGGGTCTTGACGCCAGTGGTAGAAGAGCGCGTCATCGAACCCGGTCTTTGTCACGCGCTTCAAGAAGTTCGCGGGGATGATCTGGTCGGTGTCAACGTTCGAGCGCTTCAGCGGCACCGCGGTGGTGGTGATGGTGGTGAACTTTTCCATCGTTATGCCTCAACCTTCTGTGCGTCGCGCTGTGCGTCTTGTTGCAGATCCCACGGGCTCGACAGCGTGCCGCGAATCGCGGTCGCCGCGGCCACCAGCGGCGATACCAGGTGGGTGCGGCCACCCTTGCCCTGGCGACCCTCGAAGTTGCGGTTCGAGGTGGACGCGCAGCGCTCACCCGGAGCCAGCTGGTCAGGGTTCATGCCCAGGCACATCGAGCAGCCGGCAAAGCGCCATTCGCCGCCAAACTCCTCGACAATCTTGTCGATGCCCTCGGCCTCGGCCTCGAGCCGCACTCGCGCGGATCCCGGCACCACCATCAGACGCAGACCCTCAGCCTTCTTCTTGCCCTTGATAATGTCGGCGAACACTCGCAGATCATCAAGACGGCTGTTCGTGCACGAGCCCATGAACACCGTGTCGACCGTGATCTCTTTCATGGGGGTGCCAGCCTCGAGATCCATGTACTCGAGCGCACGCTCTGCGGCTGCACGCTCGTCAGGGTCGGTAATCTCTGCAGGATTCGGCACCCGATCACTCAGCAGCACGCCCTGGCCCGGGTTGGTGCCCCAGGTCACAAACGGTTCGAGTTCGTTTGCGTCGATGAAGACCTCGGCGTCAAACACCGCACCCTCATCGGTGGGCAGCGTCTTCCAGTACTCGACCGCCGCATCCCAGTCAGCACCCTGCGGCGCGTGGTCACGGCCCTTCACATACTCAAAGGTGATCTCATCGGGAGCGACCATGCCGGCGCGGGCGCCCGCCTCGATCGACATGTTGCAGATGGTCATGCGGCCGTCCATCGACAGATTGCGAATCGCACTGCCACGGTATTCGAGCACATAGCCCTGGCCACCGCCGGTACCGATCTTTGCGATCACGGCGAGAATGATGTCTTTCGCGGTCACGCCCGGGCGCAGTTCGCCGTCAACGTTGATCGCCATCGTCTTAAACGGCTTGAGCGGCAGGGTCTGCGTCGCCATGACGTGCTCGACCTCGCTCGTGCCGATGCCGAACGCCAGCGCGCCGAAGGCGCCGTGCGTCGAGGTGTGGCTGTCACCGCACACCACGGTGATGCCGGGCATCGTGAGACCCAGCTGCGGGCCGACCACGTGCACAATGCCCTGCTCTTTGTCGCCGAGCGGGTGGGCTCGCACACCAAACTCTTCGACGTTCGTGCGCAGCGTTTCAATCTGCAGGCGGCTCGTCGGCTCTTCGATCTGCTGCGTGATGTTGAGCGTCGGGGTGTTGTGATCTTCAGTCGCGATCATGAGATCGACGCGACGCAGCGGGCGGTGTGCCATGCGCAGCCCATCGAACGCCTGCGGGCTCGTGACCTCGTGAATGAGGTGCAGATCGATGTAGATCAGATCGGGGTCACCATTTTCACCTTTGACGACCGTGTGCGCGTCCCACAGCTTCTCTGCCAGGGTGCGAGGCTTCGTATTTTCTTCAGTCATAGCAATGCTTCTCTATTCCAGCTTGGCGAAGCGCAATGCGCTCCAACAGTGATTCGGCCGTGCCTGAACTCCGCGGCGGAGGCGGCCGATTCGCTACACCCCGCCGCGGCAGTCAAGAAGCAGACGCCGCGAACGCATGTGGCGAGTCTATCACCGCCACATGCGTTCGAGATCCTTTGCGAGTGCGTCGTCGTTCAGCCCTCAGCGCACACGCGGGCCCTGTCTCCTGGTCGACGCACCGTCTCCGCTACTGCGCATCCTCGGTGTGCGATGACGGCTGCTCGGGCGCACCCAGATGCACCTTCTGGCCCGTTGCTTTCTCCACACGGCGCATCTTCACGAGGCTTGCAATCGTCGCGACCGCCATCGCACACACGATGAAGCCGAGGGAGATCCACGTGTCAATCACGGGCACGGCAACCGGCTCGCCGCCGTTAATGAACGGAAGCTCGTTTTCGTGCAGTGCGTGCAGCACGAGCTTCACGCCGATGAAGGCGAGGATCGCCGCGATGCCATATTTCAGGTACTCGAGCTTGTCGAGCAGGCCGCCGAGCAAGAAGTAGAGCTGGCGCAGCCCCATGAGTGCAAACACGTTTGCGGTGAAGACGATGAACGGGCTCTGCGTAATACCGAAGATCGCAGGGATCGAGTCGAGCGCAAACAGCAGGTCGGTGGTGCCGAGCGACACGAGCACCAGCATGAACGGCGTCCAGACCCGCTTGCCATCCACGGTGGTGCGCAGCTTGCCACCGTCATAATCGTCACTAATTGACACGACCTTCTTCAGCTGGCGCACCGCCCAGCTGTCGCCACCGTGGTCGTCACCGCCGGGTTTCACCTGCTGCCAGGCCGTCCAGATCAGCCACGCGCCGAAGATGAAGAAGACCCAGATGAAGCGCTCAATCAGCGCGGCTCCGGCCAAAATGAAGATGCCGCGAAAGAGCAGCGCGAGCACGATGCCGATCATGAGGGCGCGCTGCTGGTACGCCTTCGGCACACCGAAACTGCCGAGAATCAACACGAACACGAACAGATTGTCGATGCTGAGGCTGTACTCGGTGAGCCAGCCAGCCAAAAACTCGCTGCCGTGCTGAGCGTCGCCGAGCAAGAACATGCAGCCGGCAAAGATCAGCGCGAGCAGCACATAGAAGCCAACCCAGAGGCTGGCCTCGCGCATGCTCGGCACGTGTGGGCGTTTGATGATGAGCAGCAGATCGACGAGCAGGATCGCGACGAGCACGACCATGGAGCCGATTTCAAACCAGAGGGGAAGAACAGGAGTCAACAGCAACACTTTCGGACGGGCGCGGGTG
>JAAZFP010000058.1 GCA_012511645.1 Microbacteriaceae bacterium | reverse complement strand
TCCCAGACGACGTCCCAGCTGGTGGGGTCACCCTCGACGACGGTGTCGTTGTACTGCAGAATGTTCGCGCCGCGGCCGATGGGCACACCGTATGACAGGCCGTTCAGGGTGTCGTAGATCTGGCCTTTCATGCCGGGAACAATGTCGTCGCCAAAGTTGGGAATGAGGTCTACGTTGAGCGGCTGCACATCGCCACCGACGATGAGTCGAAGGCTTGCATCACCCGAGGCCGAGACGAGATCGTAGTTGCCGGTGCGCATGAGCTGCACCATCTCGTCTGAGGTGCCCGCGATCTTGCGGTTCACGGTGCACCCGGTTTCTTCGGTGAAGGTGTCTGCCCAGGCAGGCTCAACGAACCCTGACCAGGCGACGATATTGACTTCGTTCTCGAACTCGCCGAGCTCTTCAATCATGGGAATGTCGGGTACGTCGATCTGCAGACCGCCGCTGCCGGCCTCGGTCGAGCCTGAGCTCGAACAGCCGGTGATTGCCAGTGCCAGGGCTGCCGCTGCTGCGGCCGGCACTGCCAGCATTTTCTTCATCGCTACTCCTTTGTGATGATGTGCCCGGATGGGCTGTGATGATGTGTCCGGATGGGCCACGGGGTTGGGGGTTTAGTGATGGCTTGTCAGTGCTTAGGGGATCGGCACGTTCATGGGGCTCGCGTCGATGTCTGGGTCGACCTCGTCGTGCGTCTCGCCCGCGGGACGGCTCGGCTCGCTCGCCGCGATGGGCATAGCGTGGTCGCGCTGAAAGCGCACGGCGACGCGGTCGCCGCGACTGACGCTCGGTTCGGCGCGCGGTGTGTGTGTGTTTTGCTTTTCGACAATGAATCGCACGCCGGGTGCTCCCTCGAGGCCCTCGGTGTCGACGAGGTAGCGGGTGTGTGCGCCGGCATAGACGGTTTCGGCGACGACGCCGGCAACCGTGACGACACCCGGATCGGTGTCTGGTCCGGCCGAGCCATCAACCAACTGCACTCGCTCGGGGCGCAGGCTGTGTAGGCGTGCGTCGCCGAGCAGCCGCTCGGAGGTGTCTGAGCTGAGCAGGTTTGTGACGCCGAGGAAGCTCGCAACAAATTCGGTTTGTGGGAACTCATACACCTCGCGCGGGGCGCCGACCTGCTCGATCTTGCCGTTGTTGAACACGGCGACGCGGTCGCTGAGCGTCAGCGCCTCTTCTTGGTCGTGCGTGACGAAGATGAAGGTGATGCCGACTTCGCGCTGAATCTGCTTCAGCTCGATCTGCATCTGTTCGCGCAGCTGCTTGTCGAGCGCGCCGAGCGGTTCGTCGAGCAGCAGTACTTTGGGGCGCAGGATCAGGGCCCTGGCAAGCGCAATGCGCTGCCGCTGCCCTCCCGAGAGCTGATTGGGGCGGCGGTCTGCGAGGTGACTCAGCTGCACCTGCTCGAGCGCTTCGCCGACGAGCTTCGTGCGTGCCGCCTTGTCGGCCTTGCGCACCTTGAGCCCGTAGGCGACGTTCTCGGCGATGGTGAGGTGCGGGAAGAGCGCGTAGTCCTGAAAGACGGTGTTGACCTCGCGATCAAGCGGCGCCGCCTTCGTGACGTCTTGGCCGTGCAGCAAGATCTGGCCCGCGGAGGGCTCTTCGAAGCCCGCGATCATGCGCAGCACGGTGGTCTTGCCCGAGCCAGAGGGGCCGAGCATCGAGAAGAACTCGCCCGCGCGAATGTCAATGTCGAGGTCTTTGACAGCGGTCAGATCGCCGAACTGTTTCGCGATGCCGCGCAGCGAGACGGCGGGACCGGTGTGAGCGTCATGCGAGATGGTGGGCTGTGCCATGGTGACGTGATTCTCCTCAACAACGTTGTCAGACGTTGAAACCATAACATAGGGTGTTAGATGTTTAAGTCGCAATGGCGCGGTGAGGAGTCACGATTCGGTCACGAGTAGTTTCGCGATACTCGGGGACATCACGGGGTCGTCACGGAGCCATCACGGCGCGTGCACAGCAATGCACCCAGTTTCTGCTGGCACACTCGACAGAGAAACGCTCGCGCAGGAAAGAACGCGCATGCCGCAGGGCGAAAGGAGGAGCCGGTGAACACTCCGCCGACCCCTTCGGTTTCAAGCCGTCTGCGCACGGCCGCCTTCGCGCCGATTGGCGATGAGGGGCGCGCCGAACTCGTCGAGACGAGGCTGCTTCGCGCCATTTCGACCGGCGCATTTATCGAGGGCGCGCGACTTCCCAGCGAACATGAGCTCTCGCAGCTATTTGGTGTGGCCGTTGTCAGCGTGCGCGAGGCGCTCGGGTCGCTGCGCCACCAGGGCATCATCATCACTCGACGCGGTCGCGGTGGTGGCAGTTTCGTGCGCTCGAGCTCTGACGCGGTGCAAGAGGTCAACGCGAAGGCGCTGATGGCCATGCCGCGGGTCGCCCTCGCTGACCTTGGCGTGCACTACGAGGTGATCGTCGCAGCCTGCGCCGAGTACGCCTGTCTGCGGGCCCCCGCCGACGAGCTGGACGTGGTGCAGCGGGGGCTCCTCGACTCGCGCAACCTGCATGCCGGCGCGTGGCGCCGTCGCAGCACCGACGCTCAGCTCGAGCTTGCGGCGCTGAGCCAATCGGTGCGCTTGACCTCTGAGCATGTGCGTGTGCAGACCGAGTTCACGCCGCTGCTCGCGCTGCAAGACATGGATGCGCAGCAGCGTCGCTTCACCCACGATGCGCTTATCGAGCAGGTCGATGCCATTCGTGAGGGTGATGTGTTGCGAGCGCGCGAGGTGGTGCGGCAGAGCATTCGAGGGTCAGTGCGGTGGCTTGGCGATTTGCGCACCGAACTGCTGGGGGGCTCCCCGGCTGGTGATCCTCGTGCGACACTGGAGAAGTACCGTGGCAGCGATGACGCTGTCGCACGGGAAGGGGAGCACGATGAGTCAGTTGCGTGAGGCGCAGCGTCCGCAGGACACGCACGGATCGCGGACCGCGCTCATTGCCGCGATCGATCGGTTCTTTGATGGTGTGTTCGCGCCTTTGGAAGCGTGGCTGCCCGCCCTGCAGCAGCAGCTGACCGAGCGGCTCGCGCACGGGCCGCTGACCGGTGCGCAGCTGTGCGCGCTGATTGAGCGTGACGCGCACGCGATCCTTGAATCGACGGATCGGCCCCTCTATGGGGCGGGATACTGTGCCACTGACGAGATCGTGACCGAGGGCAACCCGCTCGCCTGGTGGCAGGGCCCCGAACGCTCGCTGCTTGCGTCGTCAACCTTTGGCCCGGGCCAGGCTGCCATCGACCTCGAACGGCTCGAGTGGTATCGGGTGCCAGCCGAAACCGGCGAGCGTCATGTGGCAGGCCCCTTCGTGGACTACCTCTGCTCGAATGAAATCACCGTGACCTCGTCGCTGCCAGTCGTGCTCGATGGCGGCTTCTCAGGTGTGGTCTGCGCGGACTTGCTCGTGTCGACGCTCGAAGACCTGCTGCTTCCGCTGATTCGAGACGCGGGCGCGACCGCCCTCGTGAACGCGAACGGTCGGGTCGTGGTTTCTGACGACCCCGCGCTCGAGACGGGCGACCGCTACACGGGGCAGGGCGAGCTCATTCGTTCGGCACGGTATCCGTTCGCTCTCGTCGCCTGACGGCGGCCAATCACATCGCCAGGCATTCAGACACATCAGATGATTGGCGACTAAGCTTATGAGCCGTGCTGCAATCGCTCGAAGAATACTCGACCATCGCCCTTTATTCGGCCATGGCGGTCTATGCAATCGCGTTCATCTTTTATGTGGTTGATCTTGCCAACCGCAGCGGCGATCCTGCGCCGATCGCGGCTGACGGCAACACCCCCGCGAAGCGCAGCAGGTCCCTGAACATTGGCTTCTCGCTGACCGTGCTCGGTTTCGTGCTGCACGC
>JAAZFP010000057.1 GCA_012511645.1 Microbacteriaceae bacterium | reverse complement strand
CGTGCCGCGCAGATACGACACAATCACGGCACTGACCTGGCTGAGCACCGGAATGCGGGCCATTTTGATCAGCGCCATGACGAGCCCGATCACGGTGCCGAGCAGCGTCGCGAAGACGCTGATCGCCAACGTGAGGGGCACGTAGGGCAGCAGTGCGATCGTGTATTCACCGATCGCTCCGAAGTCGATGATGTTCATTGACTGATGTTCATTACCAGCTGCTGTGAGCCTTAGCTGCGGGGCGTGATGTCGAGGCCATCGAAGAACTCCTCGCTCAACGCCACGATCGTGCCATCCTCAAGCAGTTCGGTGATGACCGCATCGATTTTGGCGAGGGATGCGCTGTGATCCTTGGCCTTCGAGAACGCGTAGGCCGAGTACAGGTTCGTGCCATACGTCTCGACGAGGTAGTCGCTGTCGAGCGGTGCGAACTCGAGGTCGAGACCCGCGTCTGGGCCGTAGCCCTTGTAGACGATGCGCTCGGCGAAGTTGAAGTCAACGAGGCCCGCGGCGAGGTTCTGGTACTGCAGCTGCAGGTCGAGCTCGGTGTATTCGATGATCACCTGGGCGTCGGGGTTCTCTTCGTTGTACTGCTCGAGCATCTTGGTGAAGTTCAGCCCCGGCTGACCGTAGGTGCGCTTGCCGGCCAGCTGGTCGAGCGAGGTCACAACGCCAAGGTCGCTGTCGGAAGAAGTGACGATGCCGAACTGCGCCTCAATGGTGGGCACCGAGAAGTCATACTTCTCGCGTCGCTCAACGGTCGCGCTCAGGTTGTTGGCAACGATGTCGAAGCGGCCCGAGTCGAGTCCTGCGAAGAGCGCCGGAAACTCAGCGACCTCGAAGCGAAACTCAATGTCATCGAGACGTTCGTCAACGAGCTTCAAGATCTCGATGTCATAGCCGGTGAGCTCGTCGTTCTCGTCAACGAACGTGTAGGGGCGCGGTGAGGCTCCGGTTGCGACGATGAGCACCTCGGCGTTCGCGCCGGCTGAGACGTCGCTGGCGTTCGCGGTGTCACTTCCCTGCCCGCCCGCGGAGCACGCGCCGAGCCCGAGGGTCACGATGAGCATCGCTCCGAGGGTGGCGGTGGTCTTGGCAAAGCGTGGCATGCGAGTGTCCTTTCGAGACTGGATGGCCGTCGTGGCCGGGTTAAATCAGGTGACGTGAAGAACGCCCTCAGCGAGAATATGAAACTTCAACCTATAACGCAAGTCAATGTTTCATATTCTTACGGCTTATCTATGGTTCTTGGCTTCTCTGGGCGTCCTTCGAGGATCATCCTGGGCATTTCACGCCGATAGACTGGTGTGATGCTAGAGCGTGAATTGATTGGGAATCTGCCTGCCCGCGAAGACGGCCCAGTGCGGGTGTCGGGTTGGGTCGAGAAGGTTCGCGACCAGAAGTTCGTGCAGTTTGTGGTGCTGCGCGACGAGTCGGGCGCGGTGCAACTCGTGAACGGCGGCGTGCTGCGCGAAGCTGATCCCGAGAACCCACGCAGCGACATTCTGCTCGACCGCACGGGCACCATCAGCGGCCTCACGCACGGCACCTTTGTGACCGTGACCGGCGAGCTGCAGCACAACGAGCGCGTGAAGCTCGGCGGCGTCGAGATTCAGATCGACACGATCGAGGTCGTCTCGCTCGCGCTGCCCGATAACCCCATCGCCGACGACTCGGGTCTCGACGCCCGACTTGACTGGCGCTTCCTCGACCTGCGTCGACCCGAGCAGAACCTGATCTTCCGCGTGCAGACGACATTCTTGCATGCCCTTCGCCAGGTCTGGATCGACCGCGGCTTCATTGAGATTCACACCCCGAAGCTCATGGCGAGCGCGAGCGAGTCGCGTGCCGAGCTCTTCGAGGTCGAGTACTTCGAAGGCAAGGCGTTTCTCGCTCAGAGCCCACAGTTCTTCAAGCAGATGGCTCAGGCAGCCGGTTTCGGCGGCATCTTTGAGGTCGGCCCCGCGTTCCGCGCCGACCCCTCGTTCACCTCTCGTCACGCGACCGAGTTCACCTCGGTCGACACCGAGCTCAGCTGGGTCGACTCGCACGAAGACGTCATGCAGTTGCACGAAGAGCTCATGGTGGCGGGCTTTGCCGCGGTAAAAGAAAAGCACGGCGCAGAGATCGAGAAGCTCTTCGGAGTGACCGTCGAGGTTCCTGCGCGCCCGTTCCCGCGCATTCCGCTTGCCGAGGCGAAAGAGATCGTCAAATCGCGCGGCTACGAGGTGCCCCGCGCTGACGCCGACATGGATCCCGAGGGCGAGCGCCAGATCGCGGCCTACGTCAAGGAGACCTACGACCACGACTTTGTCTTCTTGACTGATTACGCGGCGTCGATTCGCCCGTTTTACCACATGCTCAACGAAGATGATCCGTCGCTCACCAAGAGCTACGACCTCATCTACCGCGGCACCGAGATTTCGACCGGCGCGCAGCGCGAGCACCGCATCGACGTACTCGAAGCGCAGGCGCAGGCCAAGGGCATGGATCCGGCAGAGCTCGCCTTCTACCTCGACTTCTTCCGCTACGGCGTGCCACCCCACGGCGGCTTCGGCATGGGTCTCGCGCGCGTACTGATGCTCATGCTGAAGCAGTCATCGATTCGCGAGGTCACCTACCTCTTCCGCGGCCCCACTCGCCTGCTGCCGTAGGGCGCTGGCTGCGGCTCAGACCGCCGCGCGTTCGGCAATTGCCGCAATGTGCGGTGCGTCGGTGCCGCAGCAGCCACCCATCGTTCGCGCTTCTGGCGCATAGACTCGCAGCCCAAGCACTGCGTCGGCGAAGGCCTCGGGGGTGTCACCGGGGCCGTCATCGCCGTGCTGTGCAGCGTTGAGCTTGAACCCGGTGATCCTGGGGATCGCAGACCCACCATGATCGCGGGCCTCACGCAGCGCAAGCACCGCCTCTGACGGGTGCGCACAGTTGATCATGTACCCGACGGGGTACCCACCCGTCGCTTCGTCGACCGTGACGATGGCCTCGGCGAGTGAGGCCCCCGACGCCAATCGGCCATCGGGTCCAACGGAAAACGAGACCACGACCGGCACTCCGACAGCCTGTGCCGCACGAGTCACGCCCTCGGCTTCACCCGCATCAGTCATCGTCACTGCGGTGACCCGATCGGCGTCGGCCGCGGCGAGCGCGCGCACCTGAGGCAGATGGTAGTCGTAGGCCTCCTGAGCGGTCATGGTCGTCGCGCCGTCATCGTCGTAGCGCGGACCAACCACACCGGCGACAGTGACCTCGTGCCCCGGCGCACACTGCTCTGCGACATCTCGGGTGAAGCGCACTGCGTCCGCATTGATGCGGTCGAGTGCCTCGCCGTCATACCCGAGCACCTGACCCCAGTCAGGGTTTGCCCGCCACGTCGGGGTGTCGAGCACGAGCGGTAGAGAATGGTTCACGGCAAGCTGGGCAAACGGTCGAAAATACTCGGTGAGTGCTTCGCGCCCTTCATTCGTATCAAGCAGAGCAAACGCTGCGAACTCGGGCAGGTCACATCCGAGTCGATCGGTCAGCGCGGTCTCGATCCCCGCATCGGCAATAGTAAACATATATTTAGCCTAGGCGCTTTCGCGCAGGCAGAGGACCAGGCGGGCCGGGAGCAGCGGATCACGCGAGCGCCAGACGTCGACTTTTGTCGATCAAGCTGCGAGTGTTCAGACGATGAAGTCTGTGGCGACCCGGCCTACGGCGTGCGCCTTGATAATCGCGCCCGCAGCACGATGCTCGGGATGCGTCGCGTAGGCGGCAAGCCCCTCGGCGTCATCAAAGTCGGCGACGAGAGTGACGTCCCAGTTGTCACCATCGAAGAGTTCGTTGCGGTGCACACTGAGCGCTCGCACGCTCGGCACCGAGTCAATGAGCGGTTCGAGCGCGGCAGCGATCTCTGCGGCCTGCACATCGCGCGCCTCGCGGCTCTCGCCGCTCAGCTTCCAGGTGACAATGTGGCGAAGAGTCATGGAGCTTCTTTCATTCTCGTGCGACCGAAGAGGTTCGGCTTCGCGGCTTTTTCGAGAGCTTGGGTCAACCGTTCGGAGCTCACTCGCCAGATGGCGTGCTGACGACCGGCGACAAACACCACGGGGATGGCTTCTGCATAGCGTCGTGCCAGTTCGGGGTCCTCGAGAATATTCACTTCCTCGAACACCGAGTGAATGCGGGGCGCGAGCGTGTCCCGTGTCGCCTCGATGACGACTCGTGCCTCGTCACAGAGGTGGCAGCCGGGTTTCATGAGCATTCTGATCTCAACATACTTCGGCACATGCTCCAGTGTAGGGCGGCCAGAGCTCCCTCGACGCCACAGGGGCGGCACCCCCTCGAAAGGATGGTGCCACCCCTGTGTGAGCGCGAGTGAGAGACTCGTGAGTCTTTACTCGGTGCCCTCGTGGATGTCGACCGAGGGCTCGCCTGCACCTGCCGCGTAAGCATCGCGCAGGTGCTGGCCGAGGCCGGCATCAACGTTCGTCCAGTATTGGAAGAAGCGCTCGCGAATATCGTCGATCGTGATCGACTGCGCCTGTCCCTCAAGCGTCTCCTTGATGGATGCGCGGTCTGCGTCGCTGAACACGTCGCGGTAGAGGATGCCGGGCTGCACGAAGTCGCCGTCATCAGCACGCAGGGTGTAGGCGGTGCGCATGAGCTCACCATCTGATTCCCAGCTGCCTTCAACGCCTGCCGCAGCGTCGGTTGCGGGACCGCCTGCCGCGCCGAACGAGTTCGGGTGGTAGACGCGCTGCGATGCGGGCGGGAAGTGGTACTGCATGTTGCCCTGGTGCATGTAGTTGTTCGCCTCGGTGGCGTGCGGCTGGTTGACCGGCAGCTGGTTGTAGTTCGTGCCGACCCGGTAGCGCTGTGCATCGGGGTATGAGAACACGCGAGCCATCAGCATCTTGTCTGGTGAGATGCCGGTGCCGGGAACCTGGTTGCCGGGCGAGAAGGCCGCCTGCTCGATCTCGGCGAAGAAGTTCACGGGATTACGGTTCAGCGTGAAGGTGCCGACCTTGATGCGCGGGTAATCAGCCTTCGGCCAGGTCTTCGTGAGGTCGAAGGGGTTGAAGCGGTAGGTCTTGGCTTCTTCGTGCGGCATGATCTGCACGTAGACGTCCCACGCGGGGTAGTCGCCACGCTCGATTGCATCGAACAGGTCGCGACGGTAGTAGTCGGCGTCGCTGCCCGCGAGCTGCTGAGCCACCTCGGGGGTCATGTGCTCGACACCCTGGTGTGAGATGAAGTGGTACTTCACCCAGAAGCGCTCCCCCTCAGCGTTGATCCACTGGTAGGTGTGTGAGCCGTAGCCGTTGAGATGACGCCACGAGTTCGACAGGCCACGGGGGCCCATCAGGTAGGTCACCTGGTGCGCCGACTCGGGCGAGAGGGTCCAGAAGTCCCACTGCATGTCTGCGTCGCGCAGACCCGAATCGCCAAGGCGCTTCTGCGAGTGAATGAAGTCGGGGAATTTGATCGCGTCGCGAATGAAGAAGGTCGGGGTGTTGTTGCCGACGATGTCGAGGTTGCCCTCGGTCGTGTAAAAGCGAAGCGAGAAGCCGCGCACGTCACGCCAGGTGTCGGGTGAGCCCTGCTCACCGGCGACTGACGAGAAGCGAATGAGGGTTTCGCTCTTCGCGCCAGGCTGGAACACTGCCGCACGGGTGTACTTCGAGACGTCTTCGGTGACGACGAATTCACCGAATGCTCCGCCACCCTTGGCGTGCGGGTTGCGCTCGGGAACCCGCTCGCGGTTGAACGCGGCGAGCTTCTCGACGAGGTAGCGGTCGTGAAGGACGGTGGGGCCGTCGGCGCCAACGGTGAGCGAGTGCTCGTCGCTGGCGATCGGCGTGCCCGTTTGGGTCGTGGTGATCTTTTGTTCGGTCATGACCTTCTCTTTCAGTCAGTGGGTTGTCATGGTGGTAAGTGGAACTCAGTGTTGGCTAGGCGGCCAGGCTCGCGGCCTGACAATCGGGGCACATCCCGTGGTAGGTCACCTCGGCAGTTGCAATGGCAAAGCCGTGTGTCTCGCTTGCGGTGAGACATGGCGCCTCACCGATCGCACACGGCACGTCCAGGATCAGACCGCACTCGGTGCACACCAGATGATGATGGTTGTCGCCGATGCGCAGTTCGTAGAGCGCCGGACTGCCGGGCGGCTCAATCTTTCGCGCAAGACCAGCCTCGTTCAGTGCCGAGAGAATGCCGTAGACCGCCTGCAGCGAGGTGCCAGTCAGACGCTCGCTCACCGAGTCAAACACCTCTGCGGCACTGTGATGACCACCCTGGCCGAGCGCAGCAACGACTGCGCGTCGCGGCTCGGTTGAGCGCAGGCCAGCGCGCTTCAGGCGCTCGCCAATCTCACGATCGCCACCAAGCTGGTGCGGCTCGTGAGTGTCAAGGATCGGGTGGGTCATCCCCTCCAGAATACCAGCTTCTTTTGAATTACTCAAAAGAACTACATGTGAACGTGGCACAACGCACGCTCACCGATCACCTCACCTGAACCACAAAAACGGCATGAAAAAGCGGCCGACAACGGATCAGATCCGTGGCCAGCCGCTTCACTCAGTCTTCGTGCGAAGACCTACTTCTTATTGCGGCGCTGGTGACGCGTCTTACGAAGCAGCTTACGGTGCTTCTTCTTGGACATACGCTTGCGGCGCTTCTTGACTACTGAACCCACTGATTACCTCACAAAAACTCAGGGCCTCAGATGCAGTGGCCCACAAAACATCTATCTTACAGCGCTATGCCCTCAGGCGAAAACGCGCAACCAATTCTTTTACCCGATGCTCAGCCCGAGACACGGCACGACCCAGGTTTTCTGCGGCCGAAGCAAGCTCGCCAGAGAGCACTTCTTCGTCAGGGTCGGGCAGCACTTCACCCGTTTCTGAAAGGTATTCAACCGTGACTTCGGTGTCAAAGCCTGCCGAGAGAAACGGAATCACAAAGTCTTCGACCATCTCGAGCGGCTCTGGCTCAAGCGAATAAAACCGGTGCTGCCCCTCTTCACGAACCGACACCAGTTCGGCGTCACGAAGCACCTTCAGGTGCTTCGACACGGTCGGCTGACTGAGCTCAAGCTTTGCGACAATTTCAGACACGCTGCTCTCACCATCGTGCAGGTGACGTTCGAGCAACAGCTGCAGGATGTCGCGTCTGGTGGCGTCAGAGATGACACCGAATATGTCTGGCATGCCTCCAGGGTAGTCCAGTGCACCGGTGTGACGCATGCGAAATCCCAAAGCCTGCGGCCCAAAGATGCCTGCCCGGAGTAGCATACAAAGACGAAACATCGACCGGTGGGCGAAAGGAAACCGTGAGGGCACACGCCGCGACACGGCCCCAGAGAGCGTCGCTGTCGCACAAATCTTGGCTGCACGCGATGATCCAGTCGTCACCGCCCCGCTTCGCACTGCTCGTCTTCACCGCGCTTATTCTGCTGTGGACGCTGATCCTCGCGCTGCCCGTGTCAAGCGCCACCGGCACCTTCACCCCCATTGCCGACGCACTCTTCACCGCCGTATCTGCGATCTGCGTCACCGGCCTCAGCACCGTCGACATGGGTGAGCACTGGTCACTGTTTGGTGACCTCGTGATTCTTGCGGGTATTCAGATGGGCGGCATCGGGGCGCTCACCCTCGCAAGCATTCTCGGGCTCACCGTCACTCGCCGACTCGGTCTGCGCCAGCGGTTGCTCGCGGCAAGCGACAGCAACCCCGCGCGAGCCGCAAAGGGCACGAGTGAGCAGCAGCCGGTGGGGCTCGGTGAAATGGGCGGCCTGCTCGCCGCGGTCGCTATCAGCCTGCTCGTCATTGAAGCCGCCCTGACCCTGCTGATCGCACCGAAACTCATGGCTGCGGGCTATGACCTGTGGCACGCGCTCTGGTACGGCTTCTATCTCGCCACCTCGGCGTTTACCAACACCGGCTTCGTGCCACTACCCGAGGGCCTCGAGCCCCATGCCGGCGACGCGTACCTGCTTATTGTGCTCGCGCTCGGCGTGTTTCTCGGCAGCATCGGCTTCCCAGTGATCTATGCGCTCTACCGCTACGTCTCGAAGCGCGGATGGAAGACACACAGCCGCCTCGGCCTGCACGCAAAGCTCACCCTCTCCACCACGGTGCTGCTGGTGCTGGTCGGCTGGTTCGCCATCGGCACCCTTGAAATCGGTTATGCCGACACCTTTGGCGGCAGCAACGCCTGGCGCAATGTGCTGGGTGCAGGATACATGTCGGTGATGACCAGGTCTGGCGGGCTCAGCATCGTCGATCCGAACGACCTCAACGGCTCCACCATGTTCGTGATGACATTCTCATGTTCATCGGCGGCGGCTCGGCCTCCACCGCGGGCGGCATTAAGGTCACCACCATCGCCGTGCTGTTTCTTGCGGCATATGCCGAGGCTCGCGGCTACCAAGACGTGCAGTCATTCGGTCGCGGCATTCCCGTGGATGTGCTGCGCATCGCCGTCTCAATTGTGATCTGGGGTGCGACGATTGTCGGCTTCTCGACCGTCACGCTGCTGCACATGACGAAGCTGCCCCTCGACGTGGTCATTTTCGAGGTGATCTCGGCGTTCGGCACCTGCGGGCTCTCGACCGGCCTGTCTGAAAGTATCTCTGACCCGGGCAAATATGTGCTCGCTGCCACCATGTGGGCGGGGCGCATCGGCACGGTCACCCTCGCCGCGGCAATTGCCGCCACTAGCCGCAGGCGCATGTTCCGACTGCCCGAAGAAAGGCCGATCGTTGGTTAATATTCGCAGGGACGCCCCCGTGCTCGTGATCGGACTCGGCCGCTTCGGCGCCGCGACCGCCGGGCAACTCGACCGCCAAGACCGCGAGGTGCTCGTCGTCGACACCGATATGCAGCTCGTACAGAAGTGGGCCGACCGCGTCACCCACGCGGTGCAGGCCGACGCGCGATCCATGGAGGCCCTGCGGCAGATCGGCGCCGACCAGTTTCAGATCGCCGTCGTAGCGACCGGGGCATCGATCGAGGCGAGTGTGCTGATCGCCGCAAATCTCGTTGATCTCGGCATCCCCCAGATCTGGGCGAAGGCTATCTCGCAATCGCACGGCAAGATTCTCGAGCGCATCGGCGTGAACCATGTCATCTACCCCGAGCGTGAGGCGGGCGAGCGGGTTGCACACCTGCTGAGCGGCAGCATGCTCGACTTCATCCAGTTCGACGACAACTATGTGATTGCCAAGATGTACCCGCCGCGCTCGATTCGCGGGCGCTCGCTCGAAGACAGCGGCGTGCGCACCCGCTACCGCGTCACCGTTGTCGGTGTGAAGACGCCAGGGCAGCCCTTCACCCACGCGACGCAAGAAACGGTGGTGTCGCCGCACGACCTCATCATTGTCTCGGGCTCGGCCGATGACGTCGAGCGGTTCGCGGCGATCGGCTAGCCCGCGGAGTTTTCTTCTTCAAGCTCTTCTGAGCGGTGAATGTTCGCCGCAAACGCGCGATCGAGCGCGTCATCGAGACCGGCATCTTGCAACACCAGGATCGCCTGCTCGGTCGTGCCCTTTGGGCTCGTCACGCCGCGCCGCAGCTCGGCAGGCGTCTGGTCGCTGCGTCGCATCAGTTCGGCGGCCCCGATCACGGTCTGCTCAGCAAGTTTCGTCGCCTGCTGCGCATCAAACCCAGCACGCTCGGCAGCAGCGGCGAGTTGCTCGACGAAGAAGAACAGGTATGCGGGGCCCGAGCCTGAGACCGCGGTGACCGCATTGATCTGGTCCTCGCGCACCACGAGCACCTCACCAACCGTCGCAAATACTCGCGCAACAGTCTCGACGTCGGCGGCACTCGCCGACCTGCCCGGCGCAATGCCTGTCATCCCAAGCCCCACATGCGAGGGGGTGTTCGGCATCGCTCGCACCACCGCGATGCCGCGCGGCAGCGTCGCCTCCATACTCGCAGCGGTGACCCCGGCAGCCACACTGACAACGATCGCATCGGGCTCGAGTTCATGCGCGATCTCGTCGAGTAGGTCGAGAATCGCCCACGGCTTCACCGCAAGAATCACGACCTTCGCGCCCCGCACCGCCAACCGGTTTGCGTCGGGCTCGCTGACCGTTGCGCGCGCGATGACATCATCGACGTCACGGTATGCGGCGGTGCTCTCTGCGGAATAGGTGGTGACCGAGACCGGCTCGGCGAGCAACTCTTGCTGCGCCCGAAGGCCAGCAAGGATAGCGCCGCCCATCGATCCAACCCCCAGCATGGCGATGCGGGGCAGCGGTGTCTCAACATTCGACTCGTTCATAGTGTCAAAGTCTAGGATGGTCTCGTAGGCAGTGGCGCAGAAGGGAGCACGGCATGAGCGCAACCAGCGAGAATGTGGCGAAGATCGAGGCGAGCTTGCTCGAAGGAGCGAGCATTCGTCGAGTGATCGAGTTGCAGGTTGCATCTGCGGGTGCCGAACTCGTCGTTGGCGCCAAGGTTGATCTGGACGCCGAGCTCACGATGAAAGAGGTGTCGACGATTCTGCTGCAGGCAAAGCGCCGCGTGCAGAAGGCGCTGCCCGAAGCGACCATCGTCTACCTCGAGCCCGATGTGTGGATCGATCCTGAGGTTGAGCAACCCACGACGAGCGCAATTGTGATGCTGGGGCTCGACTAGCGACTGATCAGCTTACGACTCTCGCCGCGTCAGGAAAAAGTCACGCAACAGCGCGGCTGATTCTTCGGCGCACACCCCGCTGACCACTTCGGGCACCGCGTGCGGCAGTCTGCCGTCTCGCAGCAGGTCGTAGATGCTCCCCGCGGCACCGGCCTTCTCATCCCACGCACCAAACACCACCCGCCCGATACGAGCGGCAAGAATGGTGCCCGCGCACATCACGCACGGTTCGAGGGTCACCACGAGCGTGCAATCGTCGAGCACCCGATCGCCCCGCTCCACAGCTGCTTCGCGAATCGCATTGATCTCAGCGTGGCCGGTCGGATCAGCAGAAGCGATCCTCGTGTTGCGACCGGTGCCAAGCACCCGGCCTGACCCGTCAACCACGATCGCGCCCACCGGAATCTCGTTCTCGCGCGCCGCTTCCGCCGCCTCAGTGAGCGCGAAACGCATCAACTCGAGGTCATTCGCACTCGGGGGGATCGTTCCCATCGTTCGTTCCTCTAAGCTTGGAGCATGCGTGTCGTCGTTGCGGATCATCCGCTGATCACCCACAAGCTTACGGTTCTGCGCGATACGCGCACCCCTCCGCCGACCTTTCGTCAGCTCGTCGACGAACTCATGACGCTGCTCGCCTACGAGGCGACCCGTGAGGTGCGAGTCGACAGCGTTGAGATCGAGACGCCGGTTGCACGCACCACTGGTGTGAAGATCAGCGAGCCCGCTCCCCTCATTGTGCCCATTCTGCGCGCGGGTCTCGGCATGCTTGACGGCATGGTCAAGATGGTGCCAACGGCCGAGGTCGGTTTTCTCGGCATGAAGCGCAACGAAGAGACCCTGTCGCCTGAGACCTACGCCGAGCGCCTGCCCGACGACCTTTCGGGCCGCCAGTGCTTTGTGCTCGACCCGATGCTCGCGACCGGTGGATCACTCGCAGCAGCAATCGACTTCTTGTTTGCGCGCGGGGCCACCGACGTGACCGCGATCTGCGTGCTCGGTACACCAGAGGGCATCGCTGCGGGTCGCACGGGTGCAGGCGATCGCAACGTCACCCTCGTGCTCGGCGCACTCGACGACGGGTTGAACGATCAGGCCTACATCGTGCCCGGTCTCGGCGACGCCGGCGACCGCTTGTACGGCACGATTGACTAACATCGTCGATCGGTGTGGTGCATCGCCACGCCGATGCGGCTCACAATAATTTGACACTGGCAGCGAGATTTGCTTGACTCAGTGTCATGACTGACACGATTCGTCCCCAGGCCACCCGCGAGGTGAACTTTGGGCAGGCTGGCATGATGATGTGCCGCCGTAGTGTCATGTGCTGTCGAATGCACCTCAGCTAGGCGAGAGAACAGGCAACGCTTTCGCGTTGCACGCCTAGCCCCGGCCCTGAGACCGGACCAACCCGCACTTCACGCGTGTCTCATCCCCACGGGACCGAAGTGCCGCAGCTCACACTGCGCCCCGAGCATGAGCTCCTCACGAGCCCGCTCCTCTCACACCCGCGGCAGCCCAGCCGCACGTCGCCCAGAGCGGCACCGCAGAAAGACAGCACCTCATGACCACCATTACCGCAACCCCGACCATCACCGCAGCTGAGACCACCACGACTGCAACGACCAGCACCGCGACCGACCGCCACCTGCCCCAGGGCAGTGAGGTGCGCGGCTTTGCGCTCTACGTGGG
>JAAZFP010000056.1 GCA_012511645.1 Microbacteriaceae bacterium | reverse complement strand
CGGTCGGCGAGACGGGTCGCGATAGCTTCACCGATGCCCGACCTGCCACCGGTAATGCAATGCAGAGCCATACTTCCATATTGCCAGTGACGCCCGCATCAGGCGCATCGTTCACTGCGCCTCGCAGAACTGACTGAGGGCCTCCGCCGCGTGACGCCGCTGCGTTCCCTATGATCTCGACCTATCCCACGACAACGTGCACGATGTTGCCCCACGGATCGACCGTCGTGAGCCCGCCCTCGGCGAGCTCATATGCGTGCCCGGCACCCTCAAGCCGTTCGACCATCTGCTGCACCGCAGCCTCGTTCTCGACCACAATCATCAGTGACCCGAGCCTCGAAGATATGAGCCTCGAGCTTTCCCCTGTCCAATCATCCGGAAATGCTGTCGCGCCACTTGAGCGTCAGCTTTGCGCAACCACTTCGCAGTGTCAGATGAAGCACGACCGTACGTGTTCAGCGAGTGTGCGAGTATCCTGACTTCAACACTTACACACGTTCACGTGTCCGAATTAGGATCATCCACTACAGATGCAGTGTGGGATCCATCCTCTGATGAAGAATACGAATCACATCTACAGAACTGCCGCGTTCAATACAAAAGATCAAGTGGCTTCCAGCTGAGTAGCGGCGGTAGTCACTCCGTATGTGGTCGACTCGTCTCCCACGTCCAGGGTCGCCTTCGATGCGCTCAATGGCCTCTCGAATCTCACCGATGTACGCTTCTGCCTGGATCGCGTCCCATCGATCCTGAGTAAAATCCCAGATTGACGAAAGATCACGCTGGGCTGCAGGGGTAAGTCGATATCGGGTCACGACTTCTTAGCCGCAACGAACGCCTCGAAGTCAAACGATTCAGCATCGCCGCTCTCCTCGCCAACAATAAGAGCGGAACGCAGCGCAGACATCTGCGTCTCTTGATCCTCAAGCAACCGCAGCCCAGCCCTGACCACTTCACTCGCCGTTCGATACCGCCCTGTTGCAACTTCCCGCGCGAGGAATGACGAAAAGTGTTCGTCGAGACTAATCGAGGGGTTGGTGGCCATAGCAAAATTCTACCAAGAATTGGTAAAAGTGGGCATATAGTTGGTTCTGATGTCAGATGATTGATTCTGATGTCAGCGCCGCCGCTGGCACCGCGGGCAGAAGTGCGAGGATCGGCCCGCAAACGGAATGCGCCTGATCGCGGTGCCGCAGCGCGGGCAGGGCGCTCCCCCGCGACCATATGCGTTTAGAGAGTGCGCAAAATATCCAGCTTGACCGTTGGTGTTCACATACTGCGCGTCGAAGCTCGTGCCACCCTCGGCGAGCGCCTTCGCAAACACCTCGCGCAGGTGGGTGAGGAGTTCGGCCGCCTTGCGCGCGCTGACCGCGTTTGCCTTGGCCTCGGGGTGCAGCCTCGCCCGCCACAGCGCCTCGTCAGCATAAATATTGCCGACGCCGCTGATGAGGGTCTGATCGAGGATCGCACTCTTCACCGCCACCCCGCGACGCCGCAGACCCGCGATGAACCCGGCGTCATCGAACGCAGGGTCGAGCGGATCGCGCGCAATGTGTGCCGCCTGACCGGGCAGCACGGCAAGATCCGTGCCGCGGCCGGCGGCGAAGCCATCCGCAGTGGGCACGAGTCCATCGAGCGCGAGCGATCCAAAGAGTCGCTGATCGGCGAAGTCGAGCCGCAGCTCACCGTGGTCGGGATGCTCGATCCACAGTCGCACCCGCATATGCCGGTCATCGGCCGCGTCGTGTGAGCGCAGCAGCATTTGCCCGCTCATGCCGAGGTGCGCAAGCAGCGCTTCGTCCGGCGACAGCGGGATCCAGAGAAACTTGCCGCGCCGAGCTGGCGCGCCGAGCAGGGCGCCCGTCAGTCGTCGCTCGAAGTCGGCGATGCGCGGCACCCCCGCTTCGGCGGTGAGGCTGACACCGTGGCCGCCGAGCCCATCGTCACCGGCGAGTGGCACATGCCGTTTCAGGGCCCGGGCGTCGACCACTTCGACGCCGGCGACCGTCGCCCCGGTCACGGCAGGCGCGAGCCCCGCCCGCACCACCTCAACCTCGGGCAGTTCGGGCATCGTTAGCGGCTCTTGCGGTGCTTCAGCTGGCCCTTGGCACTCATCTTGGCAATGAGTTCACGAGCGGCCGCGATCTCTGCCGCCTTCTTGCTAATGCCAAGGCCCTCACCGTTGAAGCCATCCAGTTCGACGGTGGCGTGAAAGCGTCGGTCGTGATCGGGGCCAGAACCCACAATGTCATAGGCCGGCCGCGTGATGCCGCGCGCATCAGCCTCTTCTTGCACCGTGGTCTTCGGGTCGAGCGAAATCGTGAATCGCTCGGGGTCTGCGATCAGCGGCTCGATCAGGCGCAGCACAAACCGACCAGCGGTCTCGCTGTCGGTCGACAGATAGACCGCACCAATGATCGCCTCGACCGCGTCCGCCAGGATCGACTCTTTCTCGCGGCCACCGCTGCGCTCCTCGCCCACACCGAGGCGCAGGTGCTGGCCGACGCCCACCGTACGGGCCACCTCGGCGAGCGCCACACTCGACACAAGTGCGGCACGACGACGCGAAAGCTCACCCTCAGACAGGTCGGGGTAGTCAGTGAACAGCTTCACCGTGACGGCCTGCCCCAAAATGGAGTCGCCGAGAAACTCGAGGCGCTCATTGTGCGGGGCGCCGCCATTCTCATAGGCCCACGACCGGTGCGTCACCGCCTGCTGCAAGAGCACGGGGTCTGCTTGCACGTCAAAGGGTGCAAGAAAACCGCCGAGGTCGCTCTGCGCGTCTGCGGGAGACGGCGGCGAACTCGGCGGTTGCCCGGTCGACGCCTCGTGTGCGTCTGACATCAAAACTTACGCGTCAGCGACCTTGCGGCCCTTGTACTCGAGGAACAGCGCGTTGCCCTGTGAGTCCTCGACCACGCGAGCGCGGTGCGGCAGGCTGTAGACAGTCTTGCCACCCTCAACGGTCTTCACCAGCTGCGGCACGGCAGCCTTCCACGCCGAACGGCGGTGACGGGTGTTCGAACGCGACATCTTGCGCTTGGGAACAGCCATGATGCTCTCTCTTCTCTATTTGCTCTCTGAGCTACCGGGATCGGCGCTCACGTCTGTGTCTTCGGCCAGAAACCCGGCCAGCGCAGCCCACCGCGGATCGACCACGTCGGGCTCGGCTGCAACCTCGGCATCGCGCAACTCGCCAGTTTCAGGATCAAGTCCCGGGCAATCTGGGCGGCACACCGGTTGGAACGGCAATGCAAGCACTACCGCGTCTCGGAGCGGGGGTTCAAGATTCACGTGATCACCGTGAACCCCATACTCGTCGGCCTCCGTAGGAGTATACGCGAAAAGTTCTTGAAATTCGACTTCGAATGGCGCAGCGAAGTCTTGCAAGCACCTGCCGCACTCGGCGTGCATCGTCGTGCGGGCTGTTGCAGACACCAAAATACCCTCGTGCACCGACTCGAGTCGAACGTCGAGGTCGAGCGGTTCGCCCTCTCGAATCACCGCGAGCGCTTCACCGAACGGCTCAGGCACCGCGATTGTGCGGGTGCGTTCGCGCATCTCGCCGGGGCGGCCGACAATATCTCGAATCGGCTCTTCGTACACACGCATACTGCTCACCGATCCAGGGTACCCGATGCAGCTTGAAGGCTGCCCAGCGCACAGCATCTCGTCCGCGGAAAACTCACCGGGGAGAGGTCATCGGGTGGATATCGATTGCATAACCCATACGGGATTCACAGGGCGCATCGGCCAGTTGCCACGCCATCAGTCCTATCATTCGAAGCATCAGCGATCGCCACCGGGTGATCGCCGCGACAGCACTGATGGACGCGACAGCACTGGTGTCACACCATCAGCACAGCCATTGGGAAGGCGCTATGCATATGAAACGGCACACCGGACTCATGACTGCACGATCAGCGCGATCAGCGGCACTCCGCGGACTCGCCGCGGTCGCAGCCCTCGCGCTCAGCATCACGCTCGCGGCCTGCTCGTCGGGGTTCGCCGGGAACGAAGCTGGCAGCATGAGGGATGCCGCGGTCGCCCCTGCCGATGGATCGTACGAAATCGCCGCCACGGATATGGCCTCGGGTGATGCCGCATCGACGCAAAGCGCACTCACGGCAACCGGCCGCTCGGTGATCTCGCAGGGCAGCATCGCGATCTCGGTAGCAGACGCAAAGGCATCAGCCGAGTCGGTCACCCTCATTGCGAAGGGGCTCGGCGGGTATGTGGAGTCACAAAACGTGAGTGGCGAGTCAGCCTCAACCCAGGGCGCAAGCCTCACCATTCGTGTGCCAGCAAGCCAGTTCGATGTGGCGTTCACCGAGTTGCAAAGCCTCGGGAGCGTGCTCGAAGAGAGCCGTTCAGCACAGGACGTCACTGCTCAGCACGTCGACCTGCAGGCGCGCGTCGCGGCACTGCAGGCATCCGTTGACCGGCTCACCGAGCTCATGGCTGGTGCGGCCACCACGAGCGAGCTCATCGAGGCGGAGTCGGCACTCGCTGCTCGACAGGCCGATCTTGATGGGCTGCAGGCGCAGCTCGCATCGCTTGAAGATCAGGTTGGTGAGGCCACGATTTGGGTCTCGCTGACCGTCAGAACTGCGCTGCCCG
>JAAZFP010000055.1 GCA_012511645.1 Microbacteriaceae bacterium | reverse complement strand
GGGTACGACACGAGCGCACGGGTTGACTCATTTTGAGGGGTAGAACAGGTTCCTTCGGCTTGAGGCCTCGTGGGCTCTGATCTTCTGTATTGGTGCAGGGCTGGCAGGAGTTTCAGAACCGCAGCTTCACACCTGTTCAGTTATTCAGTCGGTGGAGCCAGTAGCCAGGTTCGCGGCGCTCGTGCGCGTAAGCGAGGATCAGGACCGCGTCTGGCTCGACGGTGTAGACGATGCGGTACGGATACCCTCGAACAGCTTTGCTGCGGATCACAGTGCCGTCGTCAGCGGTTGTGAACAGTGGAGCGGCGTTCGGCCAGTGATCGAGGTCTTTTCGGACTTGCCATGCCCGGTCGATGAGCGTCAGGCCGATCCCCTGTTCCTGCTCTTCGTACCAGCGCACAGCGGCATCGAATTCGGCGACCGCTTCGGGGTGCTCACGCTGGGGCAGGGTCATGCGGTGAGTGAGGCGCGCAACCGGTCGTAGTGCTCGTCAGCATCCACCACCTTGACGGCACCGGCGCGCACCTCGGCCAGTCGCCGGGTAGCCTCGGCACGCCAGAGCGCATCAACCTCACTCGTGTCACCTGCGTCGTGCAGGCTTTCGAGCAAGGCGTTAGCGACGACCGCGCGCTGATCGGCGTCGAGCGCGAGGCCGTCTCGGATCAAAGTTGCGGTGTCCGGTGTCATGTTCCCAAGTGTACGTCGAACGGCTGACAATCGCTCGGGGCCGGGCGTCATTTGCGCTCAGCCCCGGGCGACAGATACGAAACGAGCGTAACCCGCTGACGGTCAGAGATCGAGAGAGAAGACGGGAGGTTATTGTCTATGCCTCGCTCGAGTGCTTCTTGGTGAACGGCAGAATCAGTCGCGACTGGTGCACCGCGTCGCGGTAGATCTTGTGCGTCACCGCGCGGCCCACCGGCAGGTGGAACGAGTCGGGTGGCAGCAGCGCGTTGTGCGAGTCGGCCATCGGCTCGTTGCACGACAGCTCGGCCACGATCCGGTGACCCGGCAGCACGGTTGCGCCGAAGGGGTAGATGCGCAGCACATACTCTTCGATCGCGCCAGGCTCGACCGGCACCGCACGCGTGTGCGGGTGGTACGGGTCGCCGTAGCTGGAGCGCTCGTCGAGTTCGCGGTGTGACGCCTTGAGGTAGGCGGTCGTGAGCAGCTGGCGCTTGCCACCGGGCGCCTCATCCCACAGGCGCAGGATGAAGTTCGTGTCATCCTGGTCGATCTCGGCGAAGAGGTGGAACGCGCCGCCGCCGATCATTTCGGCGGGCTCGGTGAGCACGGGCGTCGCCCACGACAGAATCTCGACGGTGTCGGTCACGGTGAGGGGCGCCTGGTAGAAGCCATCGGGCTCGGCCGTCTCGGGCCCGAAGATCTCGGGCTCAAACGACAGCGCGCGGCGGGTGCGCAAAAACAGTTCGCGGTGCTCGACCGGCTTTGGCGGCCACTGCTCCCCCGACACATACTGGCGGGTGCCCTCCACATGAATATCAACGGGCGGTTCATCCATCACGCCGTTGTCGATGCCTTTGATCCAGTAGTCATACCAGCGGAACATCTTGTCGTGCTCTTCGATCCACGGGCGCGACTGCATCGGCGGGTATGGGCCGATCGTGAGCTTCTTCGGCCCCTTGAGCGTGTTGTAGAGCTCGATCGTGCCGTCCATCGTCCAGCCTCGACCCTGATCGATCTGCAGCCACACCGGAATGTCGATGTTCTCGGCAAGGTTGATCGGGTTCTGCTCTTCGTACCAGGGACCATCGAGCTCATTCGTGATGATGTCGAACCAGGGTTCGTGATTCTTCGGGTAGTGCAGGGTGTGCACGAGGTTCGGCCACGCCGCCACGTCAGGGTCAGCGAGACGCTTCGCGACGCGCTCTTTCAGCTCATCATCGGTGAGGGTCTCGAGCATGCGCGACTTCACCCGGTCGGTGAACGCCCAGCCCGAGTCACCGCCGCGGCCCTCGCGGGCAGCACGCGGCATCAGCCACATGATGCCGCCGTGATAGGTCGTCTCGTAGAAGTCATAGTGACCGCCCGAGATGAAGAGGGCTTTCAGGCTCGGCGGACGCTCTGATGCGGCGTAGATCTGCATCGACCCGAAGTACGAGATGCCGATCATGCCCACCCGGCCGTCGCACCACGGCTGCGCCGCGACCCACTCGATGAAGTCGTAGGCGTCTTCGCCGAGGGGCACACCGCCGGCGTTGTAGTTGCCGATGTGCTCACCCTCGGATCCGCCCGATCCTCGCAGATCACCAATCACATGCACATAGCCCTCGTCAACGACGCGAGCGATGTCGCCGGCCTCAATGCAGCCATCCCACATCGGCGATGGGCGGCGCTGCGGCGGCATCGTCAGCGCGAGCGCCTGCAGTTCCTTGCCGTAGGGGCTCAGCGCGACGAGCGCGGGGCGGGGTGTGTCATCGGGGGCGCCATAGGCGTCAGCGACGAGGTTCACACCGTCGCGCATCGGAATGCGCAGGTCTTTGGTCACGCGTATCGTGCGGGTGCCGATCTGCACATCATTCGTCTGGGTCATTGCGGTACTCCTTGCTGAAGCATGCGGTAGCCGTGCATCGTCGTGAAGAACGGGGACGGCTCGAGGGTGGGGTCGCCGGTGTAGCCGAGCGCTGCTGCGGCGTCGGCGAACGGCGAGTGGGGTGAGTCGGTGTCGACGGGTGGGTGCTGCGAGGCAGCCTCGCGCACGCGCGCCTCGAGGTCGATCGACTGCTCGAGCGCTTCGCGGGCCTGCGCCTCGTCGAGCACGACGCCGTAGGGCGCACCGTCGCGGTTGCGATAGGGGTGGCCGAGGTAGAGGTGCGTGGGGCGCACCTCGTCGCGCAAGCGCACGAGACTGTCGCGGTACCCATCGGGGTCAACGAAACCGGGAAACCCGTTGGCCGCCCCGTGCACCTGCACGGCATCGCCGACGAAGACGTGGCCGTCGAGCAGATAGGCGACCGACCCGGGCGTGTGCCCCGGAATCGCGACGACGCGCACCGAGATGCCGCCGCCCAAATCGATCGTGTCGCCGTCTGCGACCGTCACATCGGGCTGCAGCTCGCCAGAAATGGCGGCGAGCCCCGATTCGGCGACATGTGCGGCACCATCGGGGTCGCCGATGTAGGCGCCCCGAGCGTTCACATACTCATCAACGTGAGCCTGACGCGACTGCAGAAACTCGGCGTCGGCGCCCGCGATAACGACCTTTGCGCGGCGACCGGTGGCCTCCCACAGCGCGTGGGCGCCGCCGATGTGATCGATGTGGCCGTGGGTCAGCAGGATCCAGCGCACATCTTCGATGCGCTTGCCGATTGCGGCGAGCGCCGCCGGCACCTCGGCGGCTGACTCGGTCACGCCCGTATCGATGATCGCGGGCTCTGGCGCGTCGATATAGAAGCTGTAGAGGTGAAACCGCCGCCAGGGCGCCGCGATCGGGGTGATCACGGCGCCGCTGGTGGTCTCGATGCTGGCGGAAGCGGCAGAGTCAGTCACTTGCCGCCCCGCAGGAACTGGGCAACCTCGTCGTAGACGGGGTGGAACTCGGGCACCCAGCCGAAGAACTGCACGAAGCCGTGCTGCGCGCCCTCCCACCGGCGGGTGATCGCGGGAACGCCTGCGGCGCGCAAGCGTTCGGCGTAGGCCTCGCCCTCGTCGCGCAGCGGATCGTATTCGGCGGTCACCACGAGCGCCTGCGGCAGACCCGCGAGGTCGTCGCGCTTGATCGGCGAGACGCGCGGGTCAGCGGGGTCGGCGCCGCCGTCGAGGTAGAAGGCGTTGTGATACTTCAGCCCCGCAGTTTCGAGGCCATAGCCGACCGCGTTTTCGCGCAGCGAGGCATACCGGGTCTCGTCGAAGTCGAGGTCGACCGAGGGGTAGAGCAGCACCTGATGGGTGACCTGATTGAAGCCCGCGTCGAGCAGGTCAGCGGCGGTCACCGCGACAAAGTTGCCACCCGACGAGTCGCCGGCGAGTGCAAGGGTCGTGCCATCCCACGCAAGCCCGGCCTCGGGCGACACAGCCCAGCGCACGACGGTCGCGCAGTCGTCGAGCGCCGCGGGAAACGCGTGCTCGGGTGCGAGCCGGTAGTCGACCAACACGACGCGCATGCCGGTGGCGTTCGCGAGCTCCCGGGCAATGTGGTCGTGCGTCTCGAGGCTGCCGCGAAGGAACGCACCGCCGTGAAAGTACACGATGATGCCGACCTGATCGGCCCCGGCGGGGGTGATGACGCGCACAGGTACACCGTTCGCGTCGCGATCCTCGACCGAGTGCACAGGGAGACGATCCTCGAGCGGCGTCACCTGCCCCGCCTCTTCGACCCGCAGCGCGTGCGGGTCGACGGGGCCGTGCTCGTGGTGCGGCAGGGTTGCGAGAAACCCGGCAACGGTGGGGTGCAGCGCCATGGCTACGCCTCGACCGTCGATGCGATTTCGCCGGGCTTTTGTCCGGGGAAGACCGTGTTGATTTCGTCGTCGGTCCAGCCCTGACGTGACAGCCGCTGCAGTTCGTCGGTCACCGGCTTGCGGGTGGCCTGGTACTGCTCGAGCGCCTCGGTCACCGAGTTCGATGCAGCGAGAATATCGGCGAGCGCGCCAGCATCGAGAATGGCCGAGTTCGCGCCCTGCCCCTGGTGGTGGCACATCGCGTGAGCCGCGTCACCGACAAGCACGACAGTGTCCGAGTGCCAGGTATCGATCGGGTCGATGTCATAGACGGCGCGAATGTTCACGAGATCCATGTCAAGATCGCGGGTCGTCGCGACGATGCGCTCGTCGAAGCCCTCGACGGTCTTCAGCATGTCTGCTTTGGTGGCAACCGGGTTCGGTGTCGGGTCGGCGCTCAGCGCGGTGATGTCGAACGAGACCTGGCCTCGGTGCTGCAGCGGCAAGAGGTAGACCTTGGTGCCGCGGCCGATGTACATGCGCAGGTTGCTGTCGAACGGCAGGCCGTGAATGTCGTCGGCGCTGATCACCGCGCGGTAGGCGTGCTCGCCCGCAAACACGGGCGCCTTCTCGCTGAACAGCTGGTGGCGCACGCGTGAGCGAATGCCGTCGGCGCCGATGATCAGGTCGGCGTCGACGCTCACGCCGTTTGCGAAGGTTGCGGTCGAGTGGGTGCCGTGGTCAACGATCTCGGTGAGCTGGTGACCGGTGTGCACCATGCCCTCGGGCAGCACACCGACGAGGGCATCGATGAAGTCGCCGCGGTGCACGAAGCGGGTGGTGAGACCGTAGGTCTCCTTCTCGGGCCACCCCTCCATCACGATCGGGTCGCTCGTCGCGGTGAGCACCTCAAATGCCTCACTCGGCGAGGTGACGCGCTCGATGTCTTCGAGGATGCCCCACTTGCGGAACTGGTCGAGTGATGAGGGGCGCAGGCCGATGCCGGCGCCGACCTCGCGGATCTGCTGCGCCTGCTCGTAGACGTTGACGGTGGCGCCGAGCTGGCTGAGCGCTCGGGCGGTGGCGCTGCCTGCGTAGCCAGCGCCGATGATGGCAATGTTGAGGTCTTTGAGTTCCATGGGGTGCTCCTGTATCTATTGTCGCTGCGCCCTAGCGCTGCATGCTCAAAAAATCTGCTGGGTTGTGCACGAAGATTTCGGTGATGGTGTCGTCCGTCACTCCCTCGGCCTTCAAATCGGGGATGATGTCTTCGTAGATGTAGTTGATGGTGTGACCCTTCACGCCCGGCCAGCCGAGCGGGCTGCAGTTCGCATCGGCCGAGGCAAGCAGCTGCTTGGTGTTGCCCTCGCGAATGTGCCCAAGGAAGTGCTCGAGGCGCTCCGCACGGTGACGGCCCCAGAAGGGTGGGTCTGGCAGTTCGAGGTCATAGCCGAAGGTGTCGAAGCCAAGTCGGCCGCCGCCAGCGATAATCGCTTGCTCATTCACCTTGCCCTGGCTGACGCCATCGTCGACGTGACCAAACATGACGCGATCGAGTGGCAGCTGCTCCTCACCGAAGACCGTCAGCGCGGGCTCGACGTCAACAGCGAGGTGCGTGAAGATCGGCACTCCCGTGTCGCGGGCCGCGCGCGCAGCGGCGCGGTAGATGCGCAGGTCAAGGTCGAGCATGCGGAAGCCGCGACTCACGCCGACCTTGATGATGCCCGCCTTCGCGGTGGTGCCCGCGATGCCGACCGTGATTTCGTGCATGAACTGCTCATACAGGTAGTCGACGCTTGCGTCAGCGAAGTGCTTCAGCGCGGTGTCACCACCGACGAAGCCGGTCGCGGCAATGATGTGCACACCCGTCTTCTCTGAGAGCGACTGGTAATAGGGAATGTCGCGGCCGTTGCAGATGCCGGTCGCGTCAACGAAGGTGCCGCCACCGTACTCGTGAAACTTCCGCAGCTTCGGCACGGTTTCTTCGTAGCGCGTCTCTGGGGTCTTCCACCACTTCGTGTCGAGCTCTGACCCGGGCATGCCGTAGCCGATGTGCTCGTGAATGGCGACGAAGCCGAGCTGTTCTGGGGCGATGGCGCCGAGCACCGTGTTCACGCGTGCCATGGTCACGCCTCTTTCATGGCCAGCAGCGTGGCCGGGTTGCTGATGAGCACGTGGTCAATGTCGGCCTGCGCCACACCCGCGGCGAGCAGCTTCGGCGCGAAGTCGGTGAGCACACTCTCAAAGGTGCGCCCATCCTCGACGAAGCCCTTGGCCACACCGGTTGCACCGGCCGAAAGGATGATGCGGTCGCGGTGGCCCGCGGCGATCAGGTCGAGCACGAGCTGCACTCGCTCGGCGTCGGTGACGAAGCCGTCGCCGTCAAGACCCACGTGGTCGATGCCGACGAAGGCGCCACGCTCGGCGATGGCTGCCGCAGCGGCCGCGCCCCCCGACCGGTCAAGGCCCGCGACGAGCACTCGGTCGACTGACACGCCCTCGGCGAGCACGAGCTCGAGCTCTGCCAACGGGTCTGCGCCATAGACGAAGCCCATGCTGGCTCCGGTATCGCGCGCCGCACGAGCCGCACCCTGGTAGAGGCTGCCGTCGGTGGCCGTGAGTGCGCCCGCGGTGCCCGCGGTCACGATCATGCCGGCGCTGCCGCGACGCTCCACGCGTGGCACCACCATGCCCTCGGTCACCTCGGCGCCAAACAGCTCAGCGAACCGCTCAGCGGGCCACGGGGTGGGAGGGTTGGTCTGCGGCGTCAAAAAGTAGCCGCCGAGATTCTCTTCGGGGCCCATGCCGGTGGTCGCCACGAGGTGCACCCCGGTCGCCCGCGAGAGATCCTCGAGCAGCCGCACGTCACG
The DNA here is from genome assembly GCA_012511645.1 of Microbacteriaceae bacterium. Lineage (GTDB taxonomy): Bacteria > Actinomycetota > Actinomycetes > Actinomycetales > Microbacteriaceae > Leucobacter. Next base: position 6,324 of record JAAZFP010000055.1, on the reverse strand, counting down.
GCCGTGAAACATGCCGGTCGCGTCAACGATCGTGCCGCCACCCGCAGCCTTGAAGGCGCGAAGCTGTGCGGCGAGCGTCTCGAACACCTCAGCCTGGTCGATGACGATGTCATAGGCGTACTGTGCGCCGGGCACCACCGACAGCAGGGCTTCGCGGGTCGCGACGACCCCGAGATCGCCCGCCGAGACCTGCCCGAGCACGGTGTGAACTGTTGCAGTCACTGCGTTTCCTTTTCTTCTTTGTGCGCCGTCATCGTGATGGCCGCAGAGGTCGGGTGGGGCTGCTGGCACAGCCACACCCTCACTCGATTACTTGCCCCAGAGCTCCAGGCAGCCGGCGCGGTAGTCGGCGGTGCCGAACCATGAGCCGTCTGACCAGCCCTCTGCTGACACGTTGAGGTCGCCAACATTTTCAGCGGTGAGCAGGCGCAGGAACGGGAAGTCAACGGCAATGTTTGCCTCGTTGCCCGTGAGCAGGCGCAGCGCCTGGTCGGCGGCATACCACGCGAGCGCGTCTGAGTTCCATGCTGCGGTGGCGCCGATCCACTGACCCGCTGCGAGCGACTGCACGGTGTCGAGGCCACCGTCCATCGTGGTGATCTTGATGTCATCCACCGTCTTGCCTGCGCCCTGCACGCCCTGAATGACGGGCTGCGCCAACACATCAGCCTCAGCCTGCACCCACGCAATCGCCGGGTTGCTCACGATCTGCGCGCTGACGTCGGTGACGAGCTTGTCGAGCTGGCCGGTGTTGGTTTCGATGTGCTTGATGACGCAGTCGGGGCATGCCTCGGGGTAGACGTCGAGCACGCCGACCTGGTTCCAGACGATGAGCCCTTCGTGGTCGGTCTGGCTGACGACGAGGGTGTTTGCCTCGGCGTTCGAGTCGGCGATGACCCAGTTGGTGAGCCAGGACTGCATCTTGATCGAGTCCTTCGTGATGTAGGCCACCTCAGAGGGGTTGCCATCACCAACGGGCAGATCCATGGTGTAGACGAGCGGAATGCCAGCCTCGACGACCGCGTCAAAGCCGTTCGGCGCAACACCGTAGGGCACCGAGCCGACGATCACTGCGGAAGCGCCAGAGCTGACCGCCTGGTCGAGGCAGCTGGCTACCGCGTCGGGAGCCGTGAACTTGCCGTCGCAGTCCTGCACCTCAACGTTGAACTCGCTGAACACGCTCTCGAGCGAGTCGGCGATGTTCTTGAACAGCGGGATCTCAAGCGATGCTGCGATGAACCACACGGTGCCACCGTCGATCGCGCTGGTGTCGATCGCGGGGCCGGGTGCGACGAACTCGTCGACCGGCTGGCTGGCCACGTCGACCACGGCCTGCGCGGCAGCGGCGAACTCTGAGACCTCGCCTGCGGGCACTTCTTCAGTGGTGGTGCCGCCCCCGCTGGAGCAGCCGGTGAGCACGAGAGCGGCTGCGATGCCGGCCCCGAGCCATGCGGCGCGTGTGTTCTTCTTCATGGAGTGTTCCTTCGTGTTGAGAGATGGATATGGAGGAAATGAATGGGGAGTGGAGGGGCCGCTCAGCCGCGGATGCGCTTGCGCAGCAGCACCGAGATGGTGACCGCAACCACGAGCGCGATTCCGTAGAAGAGGTTGGTGACCCAGCCCGAGAGGCCGAGCAGCTGCAGACCGAACACGCCGGTGAGCAGGAAGTACGCGGCGATCATCATGCCGAGCGGGTTGAAGCGGCCGGGCACGACCGCGATCGTGCCGAGGAACACCGCGGCAAACACGGGCATCAGCTGGTTCTGCGATGAGCTTGCGACAAAGCCGCCGATGCCGGTCGAGATGAGCACACCGGCGAGGCCGCAGAGGCCGGCGCCCACAACGTAGGCGCCGAAGCGAATGCGTCGCACCGAGATGCCGGCGAGGCGCGCGACGTCCCGGTTCGAACCGACGAACAGCATGCTGCGGCCGAGCGGGGTCGCGTTCATGACGTAGGCGGTGATGGCGACGAGGGCGAGGCCGTACCAGAACAGCGCGGGCAGGCCAAGGATCGGCATGAGGGTGATCTGCGACAGCTCGCGGTCGAGGCCGCTCACGTTGGTCTCCTGCGACACCCAGTAGGCGAGGCCGAGGGCCGCGCTGCCGGTGCCGAGGGTGACGACCACCGAGTCAACGCCGACGGGCACAACGAGCACCGCGTTGATCGCGCCGATGGCAAGCGCCAGGCCCATGCCCGCGAGCACCGCCGCCCAGTAGGGCCACTCGGCAAACACCACGAGCGAGGGCACCGCCGCAGCGGCAAGCCCGTAGATACTCGCAAACGACAGGTCGAACTCGCCAACCGACATCAAGATCACCACGGCGAGCCCCAAGAAGATCACCGGGGTCTGCTGACCGAGCACCGCTCGAGCGGCGAGCCCCAGGTCGAGGCCGTTCGGCAACGCGATGATAAAGAACAGCAGCATCAGCGCCCAAATGAGCACGAGGCTGTAGCGCTGCAGCACGTAGGAGATGGCCTGGCGCGCGGGTGACTGGGTCGTCATCTGTTCTGCGCGCACGAGCACGGTCGCGGTCTTCGGCGCGTCAGGCGGGGTTGCGGTCTTCATCGATCAAGCCTTTACTTCAGAGTCAAATACGGATGCGAGGATGGTGTCAGCGTCAAACGGACGCTGCAGTTCGCGAACGACCTGCCCATCGACGAGCACATAGACGCGGTCGCAGACCGCAGCGAGGTCTTCCACCTCGGGTGAGCACAGCGCCACCGCCGCCCCATCGGCCGCAGCCTGACGGCTTGCCGAGAGCACCGCGTGACGCGCGCCGACGTCGACCGCCTGCGTGGGGTCATCGAGCACCAGCAGTTCTGGCCCGCCGAGCAACCACTTGCCAAACAGCACCTTCTGCTGGTTGCCGCCGCTCATCTGCGCGACCACCGCCTTGCGGTCGGGCGGCCTGACATCGAAGCGCTCGATAATGCGCTCGGTCTCTTCCCGCTGCCACCGTTTGCCCGTCCACCACGACCTACCGCGGGTGCGCAGGTGGGGAATCGTGGCGTTCTCTTCAACGGTGAGCGCGGTTGCGAGGCCTTTGCCGTGACGGTCTGCCGGGATGAACGCGACACCCGCGCGCAGCAGATCTGCCGGCTTTGAGCGGTCGAGGTCAACAGACGACTCGGTCATCGCGATCGTGCCACTGCCCACGCGATCGCCGGCGAGCACCGGGCCGAGGTCTGCGAGGCCCGAGTCAACGGTGCCGGTGAACCCGACCACTTCGCCGCGGCCGATCGTGGCGTCGAGCCCAGCTATCCGGCCCCCGGTGATGCCGCGCAGCGTCACCTGCTGACCGGTCAGCGCGGTCGGAATCTCGTCATAGATATCGCCGAGGTCACCCGAGCGGCCGAGCACGAGCGACGTCAGGGTCGCCTCGTCAAGCTCTGCGGTGGGGATGCCGGTCTGCACGACGCTGCCGTTGCGCAGAATGGTTGCGCGGTCTGCGAGCTTCAGCACCTCGGCAAGGTTGTGGCTCACAAACACCACCGTGGTGCCCTGCTCGGCAAGCCGGCGCACCATGCCATAGAACTCATCGATCGCCTCGTGGGGAATCGCGCGAGACGACTCGTCGAAGACGACCACACCGGTGCCCGGGGTGCGATCCTGCAGCGCACGAGCAATCGCGACAGCGACCTTCTCACTGGGCAGCAGCGTCGACACCTTGGCATCTGGATCGATGTCGAGGCCGAGCGTTTCGAAGGTGCGGCGCACCGCTTCGCGGTCGACGGGCTTGCGGATCCAGCGAGTGAGCGGGTTGACCGCGTGACGCCCGACGCGCACGTTCTCAGCGACGGTGAGGTCTGGCACGAGGCCCAGATCCTGGTGCACAAACGAGAGGCCTGCGTCATGCAGCTTGCGCGGGTCGATCGGGGGGCCGATGCGCTGACCGTCAACCAGCACGTCAGCACCCGGATCAGGGCGGTAGACCGCCGAGATGAGCTTGATGAGCGTCGACTTGCCCGAACCGTTCTGGCCCACAATGGCGTGGAGCTCGCCGGGCATAAACGACACGTGTGCGTCTCGCAGCACCGTCACCCCGGCAAAGGTCTTTGAGAGGCCTCGAATGTCGAGGCGTGCAGTCTCATGCGGCTCTGGCATGACACCCCCTTGTGTCGTTTCGCGTGCACGGTACATGTGACCGCGCGGAATTGATGACCAGTTTCGCACTCGCTTTACACTCTGTCAAGTTAGCTTGCATAACGTATAGCTAACGGCAAACGGCACCTATGATGGCTGTGTGGCAAACCTGAGACAGCTTCAAAAGAAAGCGACCCGCAAGCGCCTCCTCGAGGCCGCACTCGAGCAATTCGAGCGCAACGGGTATGTGGCGACCACGATTGACGACATCGCCGCTGAGGCAGGCACCACCCGAGTCACGTTCTACTCGTACTTCGAGTCGCGGCAGGATCTGATGCGGGCGCTCATCGGAGAAATGAACGAAATTCTCGAGCGCCACGAGCAGCCTGGGCGCGGGTCAACGACGAAGACCCTCGTCGACGCCATCGCCGACGGCTCAACCGAATCGATTCGCGCGTGGTTGCTGAGGCAGTCAGGGCGCTGGCCTCGCATCCGGCAGTACATTCTCTCGGCGACCGAGGCCTCGGCGGTCGACCCCGAAATTCGTGTGGTGTTCAACGCCTGGATGGAAGAGGTCATCATCGACATCACCGAGGGCCTCGACATCGCCGATCGCTTCGATCCTGCAACGAGGCACCACCGCGCCGAGTTTGCGTTTACCGCCCTCGACCACACCGCCATCAGCTGGATGCGCGAGGGGTGGGAGTCCACTGCCGAACACCCCAAGTTTCTCGTGCTCGTCGAGGTCTGGGCAAAGATGGTCGGCGCCGCTGGCGCCTGCGACCACCCCTGAGCACACGGCGCAGGGCGCTATTCATTCCCTATGCAGCACCACGCCACCGCCCACCGCACAGCGATCATGGGGAGGCGAGGGGTGCAGGCAGTGAGGCGCGGCAGTGTACCAAGAATGCTCACTTCAGCGTGAGTGACGCACCTCGCCATTCACGACGGTCATGCGCACCTCGGTGCCGAGCAGCGTCTCGGGTGAGTCGACGAACGGGTTCGTATCGAGCACAATGAAGTTCGCGCGCGCGCCGGGCACGAGCGCTCCCACCTCACTGTCGACACCGGCAGCCACCGCAGATCCGAGGGTCATTGCCTCGAGCGCGTCGGCCGGGGTAAACACACGCTCGGCCGCATAGGGCGCGCGCGATGCTTCGAGCACCGATTTCGCGGTGAGTGCGATGAAGAGATTGTGCGGGGCCTCGTGCGGGGCGGTTGGAGCATCGGTGCCGATCGCAATGCGCACCCCAGCATCACGAAAACGGTGCCACGGGAAGCCCTCGGTCGCGCGCTCGTCGCCGAGCAGCGCGATCCAGTTGTCCATAATCGCCGGATCACAGTGCACCGGCTGCATCGAGGCGGTGACACCGAGTGCTGCCATGCGGCGTATCGTGTCGGGGGCAACCGACTCGAGGTGCTCGATTCGGGGCCTGCGCCCTTCCCTCGGCCCGTGTTCACGCAGGCAGGCCTCCACCATGTCGAGCGCCAAGTCACTTGCCGCATCACCAATGGCGTGCAATGCCAGCTGCAGCCCCTGCGCATCTGCGGCAACCGCCGCGGCGATCGCCGCGTCACGAGGCCAGATCGTGTCGGGGTGTGAGCCATCGGCAAAGGGGGCGCGCATCGCGGCGGTGCACGCATCGATCACCCCATCGAGCACGAACTTCACCCCGGTGATGCGCAGCGTACCGTCACCGAAGGGCGCTTCGGCGAAGCGCCGCTCGAGCCGGTCGCGCAGCTCAGCGGCGCGCGCGACCTGTGAGAGGGCCTCGGCCCCATCACCCGTTGGGTGCAGGATCACATTCGCGGTCATCGGAAACGGCAGCTGACCTTCGCGGTCAAGGAACCGTTCGAACACGGCCAGATCAGCCTCGTTCAGCGCCATTTCGGTCGCGGTGGTGACCCCTGTCGCGAGGTAGGCGTCGAAGGCGTTCGCGAGGTAGCGGTCGCGGTCGGCCTCGGTCGCCGATGATTCGAGGTAGCTCCAGCCGTAGCGCATTGCGGCGGCTTCGAGCAGGAACCCCGTGGCGCGCCCCTCGGCGTCACGGCGAATCTCGCCGCCGACGGGGTCTGGGGTGTCATCAGTGATGCCCAACGCACTGAGCGCAGCCGTGTTCACCCAGACCGAGTGCAGATCATTGGCGTCGAGCAGCACCGGCACATCCCCGACCGCCTCATCAAGCATCGCGGCGGTCGGGTCTTCGCCACGCAGCGCCTCAAAGCGCCAGCTGATGCC
>JAAZFP010000054.1 GCA_012511645.1 Microbacteriaceae bacterium | reverse complement strand
TTTAGAACTTCTGTGGTCTATGCACAAGAGCTGCCACAAGACCTCACGAGTCCCTTTGCATACATTTCTCGCAATATCGCCGCAGCAAGCAGAGGAAGCAGCACGGGGCAACCAAGCCAATCCAGAGCAGATCCAGGGGCTTGGTGCACTGACCGCACAGCACCCTTACTGGACAGCCCCGCCCAACGACTGGGGTGTGCTTTGTGCCCACTCAGACAGCCTCACTCCTCGCTCGATACACAGACTTGACCTTGACGTAGCGTCAAGGTTTACGGTGGGTCACATGGAGGAATGGTCGATTCAACAGGTGGCGCGCATCGCCGGCACCACGAGCCGCACGCTGCGGCATTACGACTCGGTAGGGCTTGTCACGCCGAGCCGTATTGGCAGCAATGGGTATCGCTACTACGACGAGGCCGCCCTCGTTCGGCTGCAACGCGTGCTGCTGCTTCGCGAGCTTGGCGTTGGGCTGCCCCAGATTGGGGAGATCCTCGCGCAGCAGCAGGACGAAGTTGCGGCCCTTACCACCCACCTTGCTCTGCTCACCCACGAGCAGCAGCGGCTCGCACGGCAAATCACCGCCGTCGAGCACACCATTAACTACTTAAACAGAAAGGAAACGCTCATGGCCGACACCATGTTTGACGGGTTTGACCACACCCAGTACCAACAAGAGGTCGAAGAGCGGTGGGGCGCGGAAGCCTACGCAGCCTCGGATGCCTGGTGGCGAGGTCAGAGCGCAGACGAGCAGTCCGATTGGAAGGCGAAGTTTGAGCAACACAATGCCGACTGGATCGCTGCCGCGAATAACCCCGCGCTCTCCCCCGCCTCTCCCGAAGCGCAAGCCCTTGCGCTTCGCCACGTTGACTGGTTGCGAGGCATACCGGGCACCCCCGCATCCTCGCCAGACGGCGACCTGCGCGCGTATGTGAGTGGGCTTGCCGAAATGTACGTTTCGGACGACCGCTTTGCTGCAAACTACGGCGGAATCGAGGGTGCCGAGTTTGTGCGCGATGCGCTGCTGTTCCACCTCGACGAGGCGCAATAGATGATACGGCAGGTAACGGATCCTGCAGGTGCGGCTGCGCCTGAGTTCAGTCGTGGATAATCGCTGCAGCCTCCCCCGCCGCAACCTCAGCGGTTTCGATCTGGAGGGTCGAATGGTGCACGGAGAGGGCAAAGGGCCCTGGAGTGTGGGTGCGCGGGAGTTGGTAGCTTGGCTCCCTCTTGCGACGGTACAGTTGTGGCATGCAATTGCCACCGATGAATTCAGAAGATGCGGCATTCGATGCGGCCCTCACACAGCTGCTCGCGGGCTCCACCGCGGAGCAACCCGAGGCTCCTTCACCACGCGGGCTCGAATTGTCGGCGCTATGGCAGCATCCTGAGCCGCAGCTCCTCCCAGTTCCAACAATTACGCGGGGGTTCCGCATACGAATTGACCTGCAACACACCAAGCCTCCAGTGTGGCGGCGCATCGAAGTACCTGGAGATATCACGCTGCCGCGGCTGCATGAAGTGTTGCAGGCCGCGATGGGATGGTTTGACTGTCATCTCCATCAGTTCCGCACCAGCAACGAGCGCAACCCACCCAGATTTGCCACCCAGTTCGATCTTGATGAAGGCGACGAAGGGATGCTCGAAGACGAGGTTCGTCTCGATCAGATCGTCGCCGCACCGCGCGACCTCCTCTGGTATGACTACGACTTCGGTGACGGATGGGAGCATATCCTCCGTGTCGAGCAGGTGCTCGACACCCCACCTGAAACCCCGCGCTGTACCGCCGGCAGACTCGCCTGCCCTCCGGAGGACTGCGGCGGCATTTGGGGGTATCACCGGATCGCTCAGTGGGTGCGCAGCGGTTTCAGCGAAGATCTGCGCCCAGACGTCTTTGAGAGCGCCGAAGACGGTCGCGACTGGCTGCCACCAGACTGGCATCCAGATGTGTTAGACCTCACCGAGGTGAACGAAATGATCACGAAGGTCTCAGCGGAACCACCACCGGTCACTGAAGAATTCGCCTCGTTGCTGTCGCTCGAACGCAGCAGGGGTGCGCGCAATATGCTCGACACCCTCACGATGCCAATGTTTCATGAACCAGCCGAGGTGAGCACCGAAGATGCGGCTCGCCTGACCGAGCCATTTCGGGCGCTGCTTCAGGTGATCGGCGATGGCACACACCTAACCGCCGCCGGCTATCTCAAACCAGTCGATGTCGAGCAGGTCGCACGTCTTACCGGCATCAGTGGGTGGTGGATTGGCAAAGCGAACCGGGAAGATCAGACCTGGCCAGTGGCCGAGCTACGAGCACTTGCACGCTCACTGGGTCTCGTGACCGTGCGCAAGGGGCGTATCTTGCCAACCCAGGTTTCGAAGCGCCGCGCGGATGATCCTTCGGCGCTGCTCAACCACATCATTAGCCGAATACCACTCGGCAAGTCGCTCGCCGAACGCCACGCCGGTTGGGCTGCGCTCGTGGCGGTCGGAAGCGGGCTACCCGCAGAATTTTGGCATGGCGAAATCAGTGAAGCACTGTCGGGGCTTGGTTGGCGCAGCAGTGGCGGCAGCTTTGCGGCGCCTCCTGCCCACAGCCCCACCCTTCATGTGCTCAGCCTTCTCGCCGGTTTCTCGCATCGATATTGGGAGCCACGCGGAGCCGATCCGGCGGTTGCTACTGTCGCACGCATTGCCCTCAACCCCTAATTCAACAGCATGACCACCAGCACCACGATCGACGTCGAGTTCGATATGAGAACCGACGCTGGCGGGCGTGACCCTGACCGCTACAGCCCCACGCTGCGCGCCTACCACCGCATGCTGTGGAGCAAGCCCCTGCCCAGCGGCCACGTGTTCGACTTACAAGACGTGTGGCCTCGCGGCTACCTGAGGCACGAGTCTGAGCTCGGCACATTTCGCCTCACCAGCGACACCATTCTTCGCACGTTCGGCAAACACTCGAAGATGCGGCACATCATCACGCAGATCCCACCAGAAGAGCGCGCAGACTTCACCCGCCGCGGCTACACGATCGGTGGGTTCATCATTTTTCCCGGCAACAAGATCGACAGCAAATACACGATCAATCAGGCGCGCGGCGTGCACCCCAAGATCCAGGATCGCATCGATCTCACCCTCGAATGCATTCGACGCCACTACCGCTCAGAGCCAAGCCCGCTGGCCGCAACGCTGAAACGATATGCCGACTTCTTCGCCCTCTTCGGGGACTTCCAGGGGTACGTCACCTTCTTTCCCCTTGACGACCTTGTTACAGAGGACTTCGAGCCGGTGCGGTTCTTTCTTCCCTTTGAACACTTCGACACGACGCCGGCACTCCCCCAAGACCTGAAGCAATATCACCAGTTCAGGGCCGCGATGCTCAGCTGGATCAACAGACGAAATAGCAGGATCGCTGCCGCTACGTAAAGCGCTCATAAGCTTCACGAGCCAGCCGCCTCGCTTCAGCAATTACTCGTCACACGAGAACGCCCACATGACTCCGTATCGATCGAACACCTGCCCGTACCAGCCACCCCATGGTGCCTGTTCGAACGGCATCGCTGCGTCGCCGCCGCCGGCCACAAACTTGCCGATGAGTGTGCGAGCTTCTTCGGGAGTATCGGTCGTATACAGCAACGAGTAGGCGGTGCCTCTCACCGCATACTCACTTTCACCTTCGATCGAGTCGCCACCGGCAATGATGCCTGCCGCAGTGGTGAGAGTCGCGTGGGCGACCGCCTCTGGGTCAGGCTCGAAAGGCATGCCTTCCAGTTGCATGTCGCCATACCGCAAAATCATGAGATCTCCGCCAAGTACCTCGTGCCAGTGCTGCATTGCTTCTGCTGTGGTGCCAGGTAGGGCGATGTACGTTGCGATTGAGTGAACCATGGTGTGCCTCCTGTTGAGCGTTCATCATCGAATGCACTTCAAGTACAGCGCGAGGATCGCCCAGCCACAACCCTCTCGCCCAAGTTCTCCAGTTGTTCAGCTGGCTCACTGCATGCCATACGGCAAACAGTGCACCGAGTATAGGCTCGGGTCAAACTGAGCCATGAGGAAACCGAAAGCCGTCCGGTCTTTCGAACGACTCAGTTCTCTACGGGCTGG
>JAAZFP010000053.1 GCA_012511645.1 Microbacteriaceae bacterium | reverse complement strand
GGCCGAGTGCGTCGGCAGTGCTCGGCAGATCAGGAGCAAACCCACCCTCGTCACCGAGTGCCGTAGTGAGCCCCTTCTCCTTCAGCCGACCCTTCAGGGCGTGATACACCTCAACACCCCAGCGCAGACCTTCGCTGAAGGTCTCGGCACCGAGCGGCACAGCCATGAACTCCTGAATGTCGACACCAGTGTCAGCATGCGCGCCGCCATTAATGATGTTCATCATCGGCACGGGCAGCGTGCTCGCAGTCGGGCCGCCCAGGTAACGGTAGAGCGGCAGTCCGGCGCTCGCGGCAGCTGCGTGCGCCACGGCGAGACTCACGCCGAGGATGGCGTTCGCGCCCAGGCGCTGCTTGTTATCGGTGCCGTCAGCTTCGATGAGCGCGAGATCAATCAGGCGCTGGTCATCGGCCGAAAAATCGTCGATTGCGGGGCCAAGGTCGTCAAACACTGCGTCGACCGCCTTCGTCACGCCCTTACCGAGGTAACGATCCTTGTCGCCATCGCGCAGCTCGTAGGCTTCAAACGCGCCGGTCGACGCACCGCTCGGAACTGCTGCGCGGCCCACCGAACCATCGGTCAACCCGACCTCGACCTCGACCGTGGGGTTGCCGCGCGAGTCAAGAATCTCGCGTGCGATGACCGCGTCTACGAATGCCACCATGTGCTCCTTGTGATTGGGGTGATGTGCGGGTGCTGACCCGCTGCTTATTCTAATCTGACGGTTCTGAGCGTGGCGTCAGTGACGCGTACTCACGTCGCTCATTCAGCCATTGAGCGGACGAATCTCGAGCTCATCGGCGCTTGTGACCCCGGCACGCATGTTTGCGATGCTGGTAAAGCCCTCACCAAACACGCGGGTAAGCAGCGCCTTCATGTTCTTCTGCCGCTTCTCGAGGCGCACCCGGTGGCCACGCGCGACGAGCTGTCGTTTCAGAGCCACGAGATCTGCGTGCGACACGTCAGCATCATAGACGAGCGCGACGGCCTCTGGCCCGTCGGCTGCGGTCACCTCAATCAGGTCAACGATGCGCTCAAAGCCGATCGAAAAGCCAACGGCGGGCACATCCTGGCCGAGAAACCTGCCGACCATGCCGTCGTAGCGACCGCCGCCGCCCACCGAACTGCCAGAACCCGGGTGGGCGATCTCAAAGATCGTGCCGGTGTAATAGCCCATGCCACGCACGAGCGTCGGATCGAAGCGCACCGTGACGCCCTCGGGCAGGGCGCCGGCCAGCGCTTCGCCGAGCGACACGAGGTTTGCAATGCCCGCGGCGGCGGTCTCGCTCGCGTCAATGCCGGGCAGCGCCGCGGCGATGGCGTCCGCGCTGAGGTCGATGCCAGACGCAAGCTGTGGCTCGACCGCAGCGAGCACCTCACCAACGCGCTCAGCGGCCACATCACCCAGCTCACGCAACTCATCTACCACGCCACTGGCGCCAATTTTGTCGAGCTTGTCGACGGTGATGAGCGCGCGATCAAAGTCGCCACTCACGAAACCGGCGTGCTCGAGCATGCCGTACAGCACGCGGCGGTCATTCACGCGGATCACGCAGCCCTCGAGCCCGAGGGCTGCAAGCGCCTGCGATGTCGCCGTGATCAGCTCAATCTCGGCCAACACACCCGCCTCGCCGATGATGTCGATGTCGGCCTGCACAAACTGGCGATAGCGGCCCTTCTGCGGCCGCTCGGCACGCCATACCGGCGCAATCTGCAGTGCGCGAAACACCGGAGGCAGTTCGGCCCGGTGGCTGGCATAAAAGCGAGTCAACGGCACGGTCAGGTCAAACCGCAGGCCGAGATCCGCGAGCAGCTCTGCGTTGCCAGCCTCAGCAGCTGCGGCGAGCGCCTCCGGCCTGATGCCCCGCTTGAGGATGGAAAAACTCAGCTTCTCGTTGTCACCGCCGAGCCCGGCGTGCAACCGGTCGTAGTCTTCGACCATGGGGGTTTCGATTTCGTCGAACCCGTGCGCGCGATAGACGCCTTTGATGATGCCGAGTGCGTGCTCACGGCGAGCTTTGTCAGCGGGCAGAAAATCGCGCATGCCGCGCGGCGGGTTCACGGGTGAGGCCATGCGTCCATTCTTCCATGCGCGCCGAGGCATGCGTGTCGCGGTGTGCGCATGCCGCAGCCTCCCCTATTCGGATCTGGCTGCGCTCACGCTGTCTGCCGGGTCACCATCGACGACACCAGCTCGCTCGGCAAGCCTCGCGGTCGCCATGCGCAGCGCCCGGTCCGGGTCAACGCCAGCACCATTTGCTTCAATGATGAGCGCAAGCATCGCGTCACCGATCGATTCCTCAGTGACTGCAGCCTGCGTTGCATTCACCTCCAAGAGTTTCGCCCTCTTGAGCCGCTCGATGACCTTTGCGGCGCGGGCGAGGGTCGGCATCCCGGAGGGGATTCCCTCAAGCGCGCCACGCGATCCGCGCTGTTCACCCGCCGCGTCTTCTTTGAGCCGCTCCCACTCGGCATGCAGCTCATCGACCGTCATATACCCGCGGTCGCCGAACACATGCGGGTGACGGGCAATCAGTTTCTCATTGAGCCGGGCTGCGACCATGTCGAGGTCGTACCCTTCACCGTCGCGCTCGGCGAGCGCAGCGTGAAAGAGCACCTGGTAGAGCACATCGCCAAGTTCTTCAGCGATGACCTCCGGCGGTAATCCACGCTCGACCGCGTCGATGAACTCGGCAGTTTCTTCG
>JAAZFP010000052.1 GCA_012511645.1 Microbacteriaceae bacterium | reverse complement strand
CCCGTGTCCCCTGCCGCCCGGCCCCAGGCTCATGGCTTCAGCGTAGCCTGCGCCACGGACACTCTCGGTGGCCGTCGTGCGAAGCCACACACGAGCGCGAACCCGATGAGCACGGTGATGAGCGGCATCAGCAGTGACTGCGCCATGGCGGTCGCAAACCCCTCACGCATCTGTTCGGGCAGTGCTCCAATCGCGCCGTTCTCACCGAGCGCATCGGCTGCGGCCACCGCACCAAATTGGGCCGTCAGCGTTGCCTGCATGATTGCGGCCATCGCAGCGGTGCCGAACACTGCTCCGATCTGCCGGCTGGTGTTGTAGACCCCCGACCCGGCCCCGGCGAGGCGAGGCTCGAGCCCAAATGTTGTGATTGATGCGAGCGGACCCCACGTAAACGCGTGCCCGAATCCCAACACGGTGCTGGGGATCAGCAACCACCACACCGGCACACTCGGCGGGGACAGCAGGAAGAACAGCAGCAGCCCAATCGCGACACCGCCAAGGCCGACCAGCGGAATGCGCCTAGGCTCATCCCGGTCGATCAGCTTGCCGACCGGGCGCGCGATCCCAATCGATACGACCGCCATCGGCGCCAGGACGAACGCCGACTGAGTGGGGGTGAGTCCGTGCACGAGCTGCAGGTAGAACATGATCGGCAAGCTCATGCTCGTCATCGACATGCCGATGAGCACGATCGCTGCGCTGCCCACCGAGAAGTTTCGGTCACGGAAAATCTGCAGCGGTATGAGCGGTTCGTTGCGGCTCGTCGCGGCGCCTGCCGGTCGTGACCCTTGCCACCACTGCCACCCGGCAAACAGCACCAGGATCACGGCGCCCGAAACGATGAGCCCCCACACGCTGATCGGCCCCCAGATGTGACCCCACGCGAACGACTCTCCCTCTTGGATGCCGAACACGAGCAAGAACATGCCGGCGGCACTCAGTACCACGCCAAGCCAGTCGAAGCGGTGTGGGCTCGTGGGGAGCCGCGGCACGAAGCGCAGCGCGAGCACGAACCCGACAATGCCGACGGGCACGTTGATGAAGAAGATCCATTCCCAGCCGGCCGCATCAAGCAGGATGCCGCCCAGAATTGGGCCGACGAGCATCGCGACACCCGCGGTGACGCCCCAGATCGCCATTGCCGAGCCACGCTCGCGCGGCGGGAAGATCCGCGTGATCACCGCCATGGTTTGGGGGCTCATCAGAGATGCGCCGAACCCCTGACACGCGCGCGCCGCGATCAGCATCTCGATGCTCGGTGCGAGCCCGCACGCGAGCGATGACAGGGTAAACACGGTGAGCCCGATGAGATAGATGCGGCGCGGGCCGAAGCGGTCGCCGAGGCGGCCCGTGATGAGCAGCGGCACCGCGTAGGCGAGCAGGTAGGCGCTCGTCGCCCAGAGGGTCGCGGTCATCGTGGTGTCAAGCTCGACAAGAATGGTCGGGTTGGCGACCGACACAATTGTGGTGTCGACCAGGATCATGAAGAACCCCAAAACGAGCGACCACAGGGCAGGCCAGGGCCGGGTCTGGTGCTGGGCGGTGTTCACGGTGCGATCCTGCTCACTGCTTGACGTGTTCTGTTCACTCGTTCACTGTACGCGCCCGTGGGTTGCCGCTCTCGGGGCCGCACCCTATGCACCAAGCTGATCCATGCCCGACGGTCGACGAAACGCCATCACGAGCAGGGCGGCGAGCGCAAACGCTGCGGTCACAAACGCAATGATCGCCTGCCCGCTGAGGCTCTGCGACCCGCCCGGGAGTGAGGCATAGAGGGCGGCAAGCAGCCCGATGCCAACCGCGGTGCCGCAACGCTGTGACGAGGTGAGCATCGCGCTCGCAACCCCCGCGTCGCGCCCCTCGGTTTCGGTGAACGATGCGGTCGTCAACGGCCCGACAAACAACCCCACGCCGAGACCGATGACCAACAAGGGCAGTGCGGTGGTGATGAGGGTGAGCAGCGCGGCATTGTTCGCAAGCACCATCAGCCCAACCGTGATGAGCCCCACGACCATCATGGTGAGGCCGACCGTGACGACGCGCGCGCCGAACCGCTTCACGAGCCTGCCGCTGTAGGCCGCACCGATCGTGCTGCCAATGGCAAACGGCAGCACGACGAGACCCGCCTCGAACGCGCCGTGGCCGAGTGCGTCCTGCCACAGCAGCGCGAGAAACAGGAACGATGACGTGAACGCGCCAAAGCCGAGGAAGCTCACGACCATGCCGGTGCGCAGCGCGCGCCCGGCCAGCACTCGTGGCGCGACCGCGGTGAACTGCCCCCGGCGATCCCGGCGTCTGCCCCACCACACGAAGAGCACGAATAGCACGATGCCGGTCGCGAGCATCGCCAGGTTGCCCGGTTGCAGGGCGCTACCCATCGAGAACGGCAGGGTGATGCCGACGAGCGCGCCGGTGAACAGCAGCACGCCGACAAGATCGAAGCCTTTCGCGGCCCGCGGCGGGTTGGCCGGCAGCAGCACGATCGCGAGCACGATCGCCGCGATGCCGAAGGGCACGTTGATCAGAAACAGGAGTCGCCATCCGATGTCACCGCCGGCCTGAATGAGCATGCCACCGAGGAGTGGACCGACCGCGCTGCCGGCCCCCAGCACCGCGCCGAGCAGTCCGAAGGGGCGCGCCCGCTCGGGGCCCGCGTAGAGCAACTGGATGAGGGCTGCGACGGGCGTCATGGTGATTCCGGCCCCCATGCCAGAGAGCACACGACCGGCGACCAGCTGCGCGAAGTCTGGCGCAAGCCCGCACCACACATTGGCAAGGGTGAACACCGTCACACCGATGATGAAGACCCGCTTGTGCCCGTACTGGTCACCCAACTGACCTGCGGGCAGCAGCACGACCGCGAATGCGAGCGTGTAGGTCGTCAAAATAAGGGCCTGTGCGACCGCATCGGCGCCGAGCGCGTCACGCACCGCCGGCATGGCGACGTTCACACTCGTCACGCTGAACAGAGTGAGGGCCGCGGGGATCAGCAGCACGCTCAGCGCGAGCGCGCGTCGCTTCGTGTTGATCTCGCTCGTGGGCGAGGTCACGGTCGGCCCGCCCTGGGGTGCAACCGACCCGCGGGTCGTCGTGCCGGGTGTTGCAGATTCATGCACAGTCGCGCTCCTCCGGTCAGAAGAGCCGCCTCGCCCGTAGGGGTGGGCAGCCGTCCCGACCTTGATCGTGGTTGATGACTGCCGCGGCATAGGGGTGACCCGAGCCATGTAGTAGACGACGACGTCCTCCGAGCGCTCACGCGCAGCGGATGTTCAAGCAAACCAGCAGAACCACCTCAGGGCTTTTCGGCGATTCTGACTATAGCACCGGTGTCGCGACCCGATGCGGGGGTGTGATTCAGCGATCGCCCACGAGAGCGCGGGTGTCATCGTCGACCCAGGCAAGGGATCGCTCGACCGCTCGGTTCCACAGGCGCAGGCGCAGCGCGCGATCCTCGTCGCTCATGCGCGGCACCCAGCGCCGGCCCTCGCGCACGAGGCCAGCGACCTCATCGAGCGATGACCAGACGCCGGTCGCAAGGCCAGCGGCAAATGCCGCGCCGAGCGCGGTGGTCTCGAGATTCTCGGGGCGCACCACCTCGATGCCGAGCATGTCAGCCTGAAACTGCATCATCATGTCACTCACCGAGCCGCCGCCATCAACCCGCAGTTGGTGCAGCGTGACACCCGTGTCGGCCGCGGCCGCGTCGATCACCTCGACCGTCTGATAGGCGCATGCCTCGCTCGCGGCACGCACCAGGTGAGCCTTCGTGACGAAGCGGGTGAGCCCCACAATCACGCCGCGCGCGTCGGGCTGCCAGCGGGGCGCAAAGAGGCCCGAAAAGGCGGGCACAATGAATGCCCCGCCGGTGTCGGGCACACTCGACGAGAGCCCCTCGATCTCGGTCGAGTCACGCAGCATGCCGAGGTTGTCGCGCAGCCAGTGGTGCAACGACCCAGCGACCGCCACCGATCCCTCGAGCGCATACACGGGCGCGCCGCCGTCGACCTGATAGGCCACCGTCGTCAAGAGGCCGTTCTGCGAATAGACGGGAGACTCCCCCGTGTTGACGATCAGAAACCCGCCCGTGCCATAGGTGTGCTTCGCGTCGCCAGGGCTGAAGGCGGCCTGACCGAAGGTCGCCGCCTGCTGGTCGCCGAGCACCCCGGCGATCGGCACCCCGTCGAGCGCCTCGAGCCCGCGCGCGCCGCCGAGCCCGCGCACCTCGCCCAATACCTGCGACGATGACACGATGTCAGGCAGCATGCTGCGCGGAATGTCGAACACGGCAAGCGCCTCGTCGCTCCAGGTGAGCGAATTGATGTCACACAGCTGGGTGCGGCTCGCATTCGTCACGTCAGTGACGTGCAGCCCGCCCTCACCGCGGGCGGCAGCCTGCGCGCCACCGGTGAGGTTGAACATCAGCCACGAGTCGATCGTGCCAAAGCGCAGCTCTCCCCGCTCGGCCCGCTCGCGAGCGCCCGGGGTTTCGTCGAGCAACCAGCGCACTTTGCCGGCAGAGAAGTAGCTCGCGAGCGGCAGCCCCGTGATGTGGCGCAGACGCTCGGTGCCGAACGGTTCGCCCGTCGCCGGGTCGATCTCTGCGGCGAGCGCATCAATCAGCTGCTGGGTGCGGGTGTCTTGCCACACGATCGCATCGGCGATGGGTTCCCCGGTGGCGGCATCCCAGACCACCGCGGTTTCGCGCTGATTCGTGATGCCGATGCCGGCGATGCGCTCGCGACCCAGGCGGGCCTTTGCCAGGGCCTCGCGCAACAGCGTCTTCGTCGTGTTCCAAATCTCAGTGGCGTCATGGCCGACCCATCCTGGCCGCTCGAAGATCTGCCTGTGCTCACGCTGCGCGCTCGCGACGACCTTCGCGTGCCGGTCAAAGATGATAACTCGGGTGCTGGTGGTTCCCTGATCCAAAGAGATCACATGATCGTGCTGCGCTGCCATAGTGCGAGCCTAGTCGCGCCGACCACCCCGGTCTGCAGTGACGACTAAACTAGTGCCTATGTCTGAGCACTTGCGTGTCGCGTCGGTCAATGTGAACGGCATTCGTGCCGCCTACCGAAAGGGAATGGGCGACTGGCTCGCGGCCCGTGAGATCGATGTGCTCGCGATGCAAGAGGTGCGCGGGCAAGATGAGCACCTGCACGACCTCCTCGGCGACGAGTGGCACATTCTGCACGATCCCTGCGTGATCAAGGGTCGCGCGGGTGTCGCGATTGCGAGCCGTGTGCCCGCCCTCGCGCACCGCACCGGGCTCGGCGGCACCGAGGTGCAAGAGCTCGTGCAGTCGAGCGGTCGCTGGATCGAGGCCGACTTTGAGCTGGGTGGCAAGCCCTTCACCGTCGTCAGCACCTATGTGCACTCGGGCGAGGTCGACACCCCACGCCAAGAGGCCAAGTGGGCGTTTCTTGACGCGATGGGCCCGCGCATGACCGAGCTTGCCGCCGAGCGCGAGTTCGCGGCGATCGTGGGTGACTTGAACGTCGGTCACCGCGAGTTCGACATTAAGAATTGGAAGGGCAACGTCAAGAAGTCGGGCTTCCTGCCTCGGGAGCGCGCCTACTTTGACCGCTTTTTTGGGCCCGCGGGCGAGAACGTTCTCGGCGTCGACGGCACCGAGGGCACCGGTTACGGCTGGGTCGACGTGGGCCGTCGCTGGGCTGGCGAGGTTGACGGCCCCTACACATGGTGGTCCAACCGCGGCCAGGCCTTCGACAACGACACCGGTTGGCGCATCGACTACCAGGTTGTCACCCCGCAACTGGCCGAGCGAGTCACGAACTACACGATCGACCGAGCCGCAAGCTACGCCGAACGCTGGAGCGATCACGCTCCGGTCGTCGTCGACTACCGCGCCTAGCCGGCAGACATCCCCGAATCACTCCGCGCAGTGCGCCACCCGCACCGCACCCAGACGAGAAACATCACGCACACATGAACGCACCGCACACCAAACCCGTCATCTTTAGCGGCATGCAGCCCTCAGCGGGCTCGCTGCACCTCGGCAACTACATCGGCGCGCTCACCCAGTGGGTGACGATGCAAGACAGCTTCGACTCGTTCTTCTGCGTCGTCAATCTGCACGCGATCACGGTGCCGCAGGATCCGAAGGTGCTCGCAGAGAACACGCGTGTGACCGCTGCGCAGTACATCGCAGCCGGCATTGATCCCGCAAAGTCGACCCTGTTCGTGCAGTCACACGTGCCCGCGCACGCGGAGCTTGCGTGGGTGTTGAACACGCTCACCGGTTTCGGTGAGGCGAGCCGCATGACGCAGTTCAAAGACAAATCGCAGAAGCAGGGCTCTGACGCGGCCTCGGTGGGGCTCTTCACCTACCCGATGCTGATGGCCGCCGACATTCTGCTCTACAACGCCGACTCGGTGCCCGTGGGCGAAGATCAGCGCCAGCACGTCGAGCTCACCCGCGACCTCGCGCTGCGCTTCAACAGCCGCTACGGCGACACGTTTACTGTGCCCGAGGCGCAAATTCAGACCGGCACCGCAAAGATCTACGACCTGCAGAACCCGACCGCCAAAATGTCGAAGTCTGCCGAGACCGACGGCGGCCTCATCAACGTGCTCGACGACCCCGCGGTCACCCGTAAGAAGATCATGCGCGCGGTGACAGACGCCGACGGTGTGGTGCGCTTTGACCGCGAAGCGAAGCCCGGGGTGTCGAATCTGCTCACGATCTATTCGGTGCTGAGCGGCCGCATGGTCGAGTCGATCGAACAAGAATATGAGGGCAAGGGCTACGGCGACCTGAAGAAGGGCCTCGCTGAGGTCGTCGATGAGACGCTCACCCCGGTGCGTGACCGCACGAACGAGTTGCTCAGCGACCCCGCCGAACTCGACCGCCTGCTAGCGGGCGCTGCGGATCGCGCAAACGAGGTCGCGTCAGCAACGCTCGGGCGTGTGTATGACGCGATGGGCCTGCTGCGCCGCTAAATCGCTCCGCGCCTAGCTCCGCTGGCTCTACACTTGCTCACATGACCCAACGCAGTGAGCAGCGCACGCACCGTCGCGGTACTGCCCTCGTGATCATTGCCGAGGTGATCGGCATGATCATGCAGTTGGCCGTGCTTTCGCTCGGCATCTTCTATTTGCTCGGTGACGATGAAATCGAAGTCGCGACCTATTGGCTCGGGGTGTGGTGCTTGCTTGCGACGGTCTACCTCGCCGGCACCGTGCTGTGGCTCAACGTTGATCTGCGGATGCGCGCGGGCGACCCCATCATGATGCGCCGAATCTCGAGCATCGCGCCAATGCGCATTTTTTCGCTCGCCGTGACGTTCGGTTCCAGCATCGTGGGGCTGGCGGCTGCAGCCGACCTCATTCTGATTCGCAACGAAGAGCTCGATGAAACGAAGCAAATATTCGAACTGTTCGCGGTGTGGGCGATGCTTGCCTCATGGGCGATGTTTCACTGGGGGTATTCACGCATCTATTACTCTCACTACCATCGCAGCGAAGCTGAACGGCCGCTGCGCTTTCCCGGCACTGAGCAGCCGCGGCTCCTCGACTTCGTCTACTTCGCCTTTACGAACGGCACCTCGTTCGCACCCTCAGACGTGTCCGTCGCAACCACTCGCATGCGATGGACGGTGGTGTGGCACACGACGTTTAGTTTCTTCTTCAACGCGCTCATCATTGTGCTCACCATGAATACCATCTCAGGCGGGTTTGCGGGACTGTAGTCACTCAACTGCACCCACCGAGCATCAATGACGGGACGAGGTCGAGTGAGTCAGGCGTCAGCCTTCGCGTCGTGCGCGCCGACCCCGTTGACCCAGACCTCAGCAAGTGAGCGAGCAGCCTCGTCGACCGAGAACTTCAGCAGCGCCTCGCTGCCGAGCACGAAACGCTGGTAGGCGTAGAACTCAGACATGCTGCCGAGCAGCTGCGCAGCCACCTCGGTGTCGAGATCGTCGCGCACCAGGCCCCGCTGCGCGCCGCGCTGCAGCGAACGGCTGATGCGCACATAGAAGCTGCGCTGGGTCTCGAACCAGACCTCGGCAACCTCAGCATCGGTTTGGGTGAGCTCGAGCATGAGCCCGAACAGCGCGCGGTGCTGCTCGTAGAACTCGAAGTAGCGGCGCGTGGTGACCAGCACCGAGGTGATGAGCGACTGCTCATCCATGGGGCTGCGGGCAAACTCATAGGCCTCGGCGAGCACCTCGCGAATGAGTTCGAGCATGAGCTCGCGCCGGTCGTCGAAGTAACGATAGAACGCCCCGGGCGAGAGATCTGCCGCGGTGGTGATGTCCGTGATGCGCACATTGGCATAGCCTCGCTCGGCAAACAGCTCGGTCGCGGCCTGCTTGATGCGTTCGCGGGTGCTGCGCCCCTTTGGGGTCGGCGGGCTGAACTGACCGCTTTCTTCAGTCATTTCATGTGTCTCCTCGCTCA
The DNA here is from genome assembly GCA_012511645.1 of Microbacteriaceae bacterium. Classification (GTDB taxonomy): domain Bacteria; phylum Actinomycetota; class Actinomycetes; order Actinomycetales; family Microbacteriaceae; genus Leucobacter. The sequence goes on along the minus strand of JAAZFP010000052.1, from coordinate 185 downwards.
CCGGAGGCCCCTTTCGTCGTGACATCGTTGTCACCCTACCTGCTCGCGCAGCTTCCTCGAAAGTGAAGCCAGTTTTACAAAATTCTTATTTGAGATTACCGTGAGTGGCAAGATTTGTGTTGATATTCGTTGAAATTGACCCGTGTTGTTTGCAATCAGGAGGTGCGTCGTGGATCACTCTGAGT
>JAAZFP010000051.1 GCA_012511645.1 Microbacteriaceae bacterium | reverse complement strand
TTCATCGAGTCGCTGCAGCTGGCAAGCCACCTCGCAAATATCGGCGATGCCCGCACCCTGGTGATTCACCCTGGATCAACGACGCACCAGCAGCTCACCGCCGAACAGCTTGAAGCCGCGGGCGTCCCCGCCGACCTGATTCGCATCTCGGTCGGCATCGAAGATCCCGAAGACATTCTCTGGGACCTCGACCAGGCCCTCACCATTGCGACAGGAGAAACCCGATGAGCAACGCAACCACTCCCGAGGCCACCACGGCCGCCGCGTGCGCGCTGCCAACACCGGCGGATGCACCCGCGGCTCATGTCGAGGTGCGAACCTGGCAGGGGCCGACCGCGCCCGAGCGTCTCGGCATGCTGCGCCGCGCGAAGTCCATCGCGATCGTCGGCGCCTCGAACAACCCGTCACGCGCGAGCTACTTCGTTGGCACCTACCTGCTGTCGAGTTCACCGTACGATGTGTACTTCGTGAACCCCATGGCCGACGAGATCCTCGGGCACAAGGCGTACGCGTCGCTCGCCGACCTGCCCGTTGTTCCCGACGTTGTTGATGTGTTCCGCAAGCACGACGATCTGCCGGGCGTCGCCCAAGAGGCGGTTGACATCGGCGCGAAGACACTGTGGTTGCAGCTCGGATCCTGGAACGAGGAGGCCGCGGCGATTGCCGAGGCTGCGGGGCTCGACGTGGTCATGGATCGCTGCGTGAAGATCGAGCACGCGCGCTTCCACGGCGGGCTGCACCTCGCTGGCTTCGACACGGGCGTGATCTCGTCGAAGCGCCAGGTTGTCGCCTAAAACACCACGCTCGACGTCACGCTATCCCCGATCGCAGCACCCGGTTTCGCCACTCCTCGTGGCACCGGGTGCTGTGTCGTCTGATGCTGGCGAAAGCGCTGCTAGTTCGCGTGAGGAAGGGGTTTCTGCTCGGCGTCGTGCTCGGCAGAATGCCTCACGAAGTCACCACGACCCTCGGCCTTAAATGTCAAGCCTGAGGCGCTCGCCAAGAAGAGGTGCTTCGACGCGTTCTTCAGTGAGCGAAACCCCTCTGCTGCGACCGCAAGGTCGGGCGCAGTGTGGTCAATGCCACGAGCAGTCAGCGCATCACCGATCGCTCCCGCAACGAGGTAGTCCTCAACCGCAAAGTGGCCCTCGTCACCGATCAGAATCAGATTGATCGAGGTGCGGCCGCCACGGGCAAGCTGCTCGTCGTAGACCGCCTGCGCGGTCGTGGTCGCGTTGCGCAAGCAGCCGATAAACACCGTGGGCTGATGTGGCAGAGCCGCCGCTTGTTCAGCGAGCACACTTGAGCAGCCGATCCCCGAATCAAGCCCATCAACGATCACGATAATGTCAGCCTGGGCAAGCAGGCTTAGCCCCCGCGTTCCCCACCCGAGACGAACCTGATAAGTCGATTGAGAGTGCGCGTCAGACATATATCTCAGCCTATCGCTGGGCGATTACGCCCCTGCGCCACGGGCGTAACAGTGTGTCATCAATCAGCCAACCCGGGCATGCTCGCGAGTCGAGGCGTAGACTTACGGCATGTCGTACGAAGTATCGAAATCTGAAGAAGAGTGGCGCGAAGAACTCGGCGCCGAACAGTATGCGGTGCTTCGTGGGGCCGCGACCGAGCGCGCTTGGACTGGTGAGCTCCTCGATGAGGAACGCGCCGGTCTGTACGCATGCGCAGGCTGCGGCAACGAACTCTTCGTCAGCGGCACCAAGTTCGATTCAAACTGTGGATGGCCGAGCTTCTACGAGTCCGTGCGCCCCGACGCAGTCGAGCTGCTCGAAGACACGACACTCGGCATGGTGCGCACCGAGGTGCGCTGCGCAAAGTGCGGCGGTCACCTGGGACATGTGTTCCCCGACGGTTTCGGCACGCCCACCGGCGACCGCTACTGCATGAACTCCATCGCACTTGAGTTCAAGCCAGCAGATTCCGCTGAATAGTCTCTCCCGCGGAGACGCATCAGCTCGTGCGATGCGCTGCCACCTGCGGCTCGACTAGAGTCGAGAGTGTGACACCGGCGCGCGATGGGGCCAGCGCAAGACCGCGTGTCTTGGCCCTGACGAAAGCGAGTGCACCATCGACGAGACAGCACTGATCACCGCAGGAGTTGCCCTCTTTACCATCTGAAACCCCATCGGCACGATCCCAGTCTTCCTCAGTGTGACCGCAGGCAAAACACTCGCCCAGCAGCGTCGCATCGCACTCATGACCGGCGTTGGGGTGTTCGCAGTGCTGGCAGTGTCCCTGCTGCTCGGGTCGCTCATACTGCAGTTCTTCGGCATCGGAGTCGAATCACACCTGATCGAATTGCACCGGATCGGTTCGCTCATAGCCGAGAGATCCATCAACATTTGCTGCCGCTGATCTACAACTGTCGATAAAGTGGCGTAGACTGAAAGACGGTCTCGGTCGCAGATATTCTCGGGCAGTCAATGCGTGCAAGCGATCACTCTGAGGCCCACGCCTGCCCCACAGTGTTGCTAGGAGCATCATGAAAGCATGGCAATTCACCGGCACGAATGAACCCCTCGTCCTGAACGAGGTTGCAGAGCCAAAGGCAGCACCAGGCGAAGTTGTGTTCAAGATGCGCGCCGCAGGCATCTGCCACTCCGACGTCGGCGTGCTTACCGACGCAGGCTGGCTCGACATGCTCTCGAAGCTGCCCATCACGCTCGGTCACGAGAACGCTGGCGAAATCATCGAGGTTGGCGAGGGTGTGACCGGGTTCGCGGTCGGCGATCGTGTCGGCGTCTGCCCCACCGTGCCCGAGGTTGGCATCGGAGCCGCCGCATCACCCGGCTACGGGTACGACGGCGGCTTCGCCGAAAAGATGGCAATCAACGCTCACGCTCTCGTGCCGCTGCCAGACTCCATTTCATATGCGCAGGGCGCAGCCGCAACTGACGCCGGCATGACCGCTCACGCGGCCGGCATCACCAACGGTGGCGTCAAGGCGGGTGACACGGTCGGCATCATCGGTTTCGGTGGGCTCGGCCAGATCGGCGCCCGCGTGGCAGTGCTCGCCGGTGCAACCGTCTACGTTGCCGAGGTGAACGAAAACGTCTGGCAGGCTGCCAAGGATTCGGGTGCTGAGGGCGTCGCGAAGTCGATCAAGGAGTTCGAAGATGTGACCTTTGACGTGATCATCGACTTCGCAGGGTTCGGTCAGACCACCGCTGACGCGGTTGACGTAATTCGCCGCGATGGCACCGTCGTGCTTGTCGGCATGGGCCGCCTTGAGGCGCTCATCAACACCCG
>JAAZFP010000407.1 GCA_012511645.1 Microbacteriaceae bacterium | reverse complement strand
GGTCGAAGGCTGCTCGGGGAATCCGCAATGCCCTCGATAGTGGTTTCGGGGCCGCACGCCGATCCCTCGACCGGCACGGCCTGCACACCGGGGCGACCGGTCGCTTCGTCGAGCGCTGGCATCGCCCGCTGACGGCCGCCATCGTGCTCGTCACGATCGTGATCCTGCTCATGATTAGACCCATCACGGCGACGAGCGTGTTTGTCACCGTCGCGGTGGTGCTGGTACTCCTCGTCGTGCTCGAACTCGTCAGGCGGACAGAGCCTGCCGGCAAGCCTGGCGCCTCCGGCCCCGACGGCCCTGTTGAGGGCGAGGGAGAGGCACCGAGCGACGCGTATGAACTCCAGGTCGAGGCGCAGAAGAGCGCACCGTAATGTGGGCGCTGCTGGCGGGCCTGCTCACCACGGCTGTCGCGATCGCGATCAGCCCGCTCGCCATCGTCACCGTCATCCTGTTCGCGACGAAGGGCAGCGGGCGTACGAAGGGCACCGCGTTCCTGCTCGGCTACATCTTGCTCGAGGTGCTCCTCGTTGGGGCCATCGTGCTTTGGGGCCGGGAAGCGGGCGCCGAGGTCGAGGGATCCGAGACGAACGTCACGATCGACGTTGTGCAGATTCTGCTCGGAGCGCTGCTGCTCGTAATGGCCGTGGGTCAGTGGCTGCGGCGTAACAGCGAGCACGAACCGAAATGGCTCGGCAAGCTCGACGGCGTGAAACTTTGGCAGGCGTTCGGGCTCGGGTTTCTTCTCGCGGGGCCGCTCTCTCCGAAAGATCTGCCCCTGCTCATTTCCGCCGCCGGTCGCATCTCCCAGGCGGACATCACGCCGGAAGAAACCGTCGTGGTCATCGCGATCTTCACGGCGCTCACCGCTGTCGCGGTCGCGATTCCGTGGTTCGTGAGCGTTTTCACGCCAACCCGAACGGAACAGCTGCTGAGCGGAATGCGGCGGTGGCTCATCGCGAATCACGCCGTGATCATGACCCTGCTGTTCCTGATTCTGGGTGTAAAACTCATCGGCACCGGCGCCGCAGACCTGCTCGTCTGATTACCGTTCGCGAACCGGGCGAAGCCGAACTCACTTACCTGGCGCGTCTGACGTTGTGCGAGGCGCATCGCCTGGCGCGCCGGCCGCCACCCTGCGGCGTCTCGCGACGATGACGAGGTGCCCGAGCGTGAGCACGAGAAGCGCCGCGGCCGCCCCGACGAGGGTATACAGGGTGCGCTTACCGATCGCGAGCAGCAGATCGTGGGTGGTGCCCGTCGTCTGCAGTACGACTGCGGGGGTGAGCAGGGTGGCGAACACCCAGTACGGCAGTTTGAGGTTCGCGTACGCTGCGCCGAGGGTGAGGAGAAACGCGAGGATCGAAATCACCGCAGGCCAGTCGTGCAGCGCGGCGACGACGATCACCGCGACGAGGGCGCCCGCGAGCGTGCCCGCGATCCGCTCGAGCATGCGGTGCGTCGCGTCAGCGTAATACGGCTGTACAACAACGAAGAACGTGAGAATGATCCACCACGACGAGGGCTCGAGCCAGCGCATCGACACGTAGGCGGTGACGCCGACGAGTACGCCGAGGGCAGCGGCGAAGGTGCCCGCGGTGTGGCGCGGAATCGCGACGGGCGCCTTCCCCTTCATGG
>JAAZFP010000406.1 GCA_012511645.1 Microbacteriaceae bacterium | reverse complement strand
GAGTGGCTCTGGCCGCACCCATGCTCTCGCCGGCTGCACCACGGCTGGTGCTGGCACCCGCTCAGGTTTCATCCATGTAGCGAGGTGCTTGAGCGCGTACGCAATTTCGGTACGCAAGAATCCGATCTCAGTGAGTTGCGCTTCAACCGGAGATTTGCCGAGATCTACAGCAAGTGCTTCCTCAAACTCTGTCTCACATTCGGTGAGCATTCGGTCGAGTTGTTGCAACTGTATAGTGCGCCACTCGAGGGGCCTCGTCACGCCGCTGCGAAACGTGTAACGCAGTGCTTGCATGTGTACCTGGATCGGCCGTTGATCGCTCATGCGTTCAGCCTACGCCAGGTCGCACAAAACCTTTAGTGCAGAGCAGGAACGATGAGGTAAATTCCTACGAGCACGCAGGCAGCCGAGAGCACGAAGCACACGTTAGCGGCGATGGTGGCAAACCTCGGTCGGCCAGCTTCATCGACGTCGTCATCTTCGTCGTCACGCGCAGGCGCATCAGGCTCATAGGTGCCGTCTGCTCTGACCACTTTGGGTGCCGGGGTTGCCAAGAAGCGGATCCCGAGCGCATAGAGGGCGACCACACCAGCGGCAGAAAGCAGTGATGCGAAGAACACCTGAACGAATGCCAACCAATCAATCGTCATTTCTGTGTTCCTTTCTTATGATTCTTCGACTCTTTGAGCGCTTTTTTCGCCCGCTTCGTCGCTGCCTTCGCCGCCTTCTCAGCGGCTTTCGCCTCTTCGAGAGCCCGCTTACGTTCTTTGTCTTCGGTCGCGGCCGACATCGCAATGTTGGTGAGCGGGGGCAGTGTGCCCGTCTCAGTCTTCACGCGACGCACCTTTGATCCGCTAATGCGCACTGCGTGCCCCGACTCGGCAACGTTGGGCACCGGAATCGCGTTGCCCGCGTGCACCGCGTTGCGACGTGACCTGAAGAAGATAAAAAAGATGACTGCGAGGCCGATCACCGCGTCAATGATGAGGCCCACGGTACCCAAGTGCGCGATGACCGCCGCGACCGCGCCGATCGCAGCTGATGCGGGAAGAGTGAGGAGCCAGCCAATACCGATGCGGCCAGCTGTGCGCCAGCGCACCGTTGACCCACGACGACCGAGGCCTGAACCGATGACCGAGCCCGAGGCGACCTGGGTGGTCGAGAGCGCAAAACCTAAGTGAGATGAAGCAAGAATGGTCGCGGCCGTCGAGGTCTCAGCGGCAAAGCCCTGTGCTGGCTTCACCTCGGTGAGCCCTGAACCCAGGGTGCGAATGATGCGCCAGCCACCCGAGTAGGTGCCGATCGCGATTGCGAGCGCACACGCAACGATGACCCAGAACTGCGGGCCCGAACCGGGGGCCTGCTGACCCGCAGCGATGAGGGTGAGGGTAATGACGCCCATGGTTTTTTGCGCGTCGTTGGTGCCGTGCGCGAGTGCAATAAGTGACGACGAAGAGATCTGGGCATAGCGAAAGCGGCCACGACCGTCGGGCTTACCATCGTTGCGCCTCGTAATCGCGTAAGCAACTTTGGTAGCGGTGAAGG
>JAAZFP010000405.1 GCA_012511645.1 Microbacteriaceae bacterium | reverse complement strand
CGCGGGCGCGTGATCCCCGACTACCCCGCCCCGTTCGCTAAAACGGCAGCGGGTCCGAGTCGGCCCTGAGCACAGTCTCCGTCCCCGCCTCCGTCCCCGAGCTCGACCTGAAGCAGGGCCCGCTCGGATCAGGTTTTGTCGTTGCCTTGAATCCGAGCGGTGTGATCCACTCGATTTCGCCGCCACCGAGCTGGTGCATCCGCCACCGCTTCTGGTGCTTTTGCACGTGATGACCCCGACACAAATGGGCAAGATTCTCGATCTTCGTCGAGCCACCCTCCGAGTACGGAACGGTGTGGTCGATGTCTGACCCAGTTGCGGGCCGCATACACCCGGCGAAGCGACACGTGATGTCTCGCGCTCTGAGGAATCGGCGCTGCGCAGCACTGGGCTGATAGGTGTCGACCGCGACGACTTGTCCGGTGATCGGGTCGGTCAGGATGCGCTGCAGTGATGGAGCCTCCGCCGCAAGCTGGCGAGCTTCGTCGAACGCAATCGGGGTGAGGCCGTCAACGAGCGCCGGCTCGCTGCCGTCCTTACGGCCGCTCAGCAGCGACAGCACCGGCACCGTCACACTCACCGTGACGTTGACTCGCCGCGCGCCAGCCGCCTCAGCCGTCACCAGGCTTTCCGGAGTGACGCACAGCAGCATTTCAATGAAGACATCGGCACGAATCTGCGCGAGCGTTCGCACATCGGCGACGTACTCGGAGATCGGCTGTCGCCCTTCGGCAAGCGCTCGTCTCGAATCCCGCGCATATTTTGCCCCCTCGATAGCGTTTGCCTCACGAATCGCCCGAGCATCAAGCGTCAATTGCTTGTCGATCCCCACTGCCAACTCCGTAGGAATGTAGGCAAAGATCGTCGACATGCCCAAGCCCTCGTCAACGATGGCGATCGAACGCTGCTCGCGAGCCTGCTTTTGAGCGGCCTCAACGTTCTTAGCCCCGACCCGCGCAACCTCGCGCTTCATGAATCTCTTTGTCTGCGTGACAGTGTGCGACTTGGCGTACTTCAGCACTTCCGGAGAAAGCTTGGCAACCTGATCCGCATTCAGCAGACGCGTGTCACGCAGAAATGCACGCGCGTAATCAATCGAGACCTCACCCGAGCGGATGGGTTCGAGCCACTCCGAGTAGTCCTCAACAAGCTGCCGTGCCTCGTGCGCACGATTCTGCAGGTCAATATCTGACTCTCGATTCGGGAGCGCAAACTCCCCCATGATTGACCGAAGCTGCCACGCAAAATAGTTCGGCTTTCGAATCGAGGAACGCGCCTGGCCTGCCCGTTCGTCTTGCTCCGCACGCTTTTGCGCAATGCCGTAGACCTCGCTGAGGTCGACCAGCTCTTCGGCGACGAGTGCACCCAGTGCCCGTTTGCGCGCCTTGTAGCGGGACACCGCTTCACCCAGTGCGGCGTCTTCGATTTCTCCATTGTCGCTAACCGATTCACCGCCATCGAAGAACTCGGTCGCGGTATCGCCCGACGACCAGCCATCAGTCAGTTCATCGGCAAACAGGTCGCGATTGATCATTGGAGCTTCACCCCCAGAATTGGTAGTGGCTACGCACTCAATGGAAGCTGCGCTATCGACACCTAAATTCTATCGAATCTACGTTCGAATAATCAAGACCCAATTGATAATTCTTAT
>JAAZFP010000404.1 GCA_012511645.1 Microbacteriaceae bacterium | reverse complement strand
CTCGGCGGCATCGCCGCGGGCGCGGGAGGGTTTCGCCGCTCACACGAGCAGGCGGTCGGGGCATGGCAGGTGGCGCTCGCCGCAGCCCGCTACCGCACCACGCCGGTGATCGCCGACGCTGATCCCAATGTGGCGCTTACGTCGATTTTGCTCAAGGATCAGGGTGCGTCGGTGCGGTGGATGCGCCAGGTGCTCGGCAACTTCTCCGAGGGCGGTGACAGCAACGCGGCCGTGCGTGAGACGCTCGGCGTGTTCTTTGCGACGGGGCAGAACTATTCGCGCACCGCCGAGCTGCTCGGCGTGCACCGCAACACCGTGCGGCACCGGGTGGCGCGCTTTGAAGCGCAGCGGGGGATCGCGGGTCAGCAGACGTCGATCGAACAGCTCGACCCGCTCGAGGTGGCGCTCGCGCTGCGCATTCACGATACCTTCGAAGGCTAGGTGCCAGTTCGCTGTGAGCGTTGTGCAATGCCCCGAAGCTTCACCGCGTGTTCAGGCGGTGGGCGTACGATCAAGATGAAGGCACCGTGCAGCCTCATCAGCCAACCAAATGACGAAGGGTGGCATGTGAAGACCATCAGCTACAACCTGCGAAAGAATCGCGCGCTGGGTGAAATCGGCGGGCTGGCTGAGCAGCACGAGATCGATATTCTCTGCCTGCAAGAGGCCGACTCGATCACGCTGCCCGCAGAGCTGGGCCACCTGCGGCTTGTGCACGCCACCGAAAAGAACCGGTTGGGGCTCGCGATGTATGTGCGCGACGACCGCTTTCATGTGCGCGAGGCCCACACGTTTCAGCTGAAGAAGTCGCTGCACGACCGCGTGCTGCAGCCCGCCCACGAGCGGCTGCTTGGCGCCCGCCTGCACGACCGCGAGACCGGGCGCGACCTGGTCGCGGCGTCGTTTCACGCGGCCCCGCTGACCGCGCTCAACTCGCTGCGCCGCCACCAGATCTCGACCGCGATCGGCGAGCTGCGCCGACTCGGCCCGGGCCTGCCCGCGCTCAAGGTGGGCGACTTCAACTACCCGGTCTTTCAGTCGCGCCTCGGCCGCCATGTGCTCGGCGAGGGTCACGAGCTCAGCCTCAGCGATAAGCGCACCTACACGCGCTACAAGATGTTTCGTGGTCACTACGACTTCGCGACGTCGAGTGGGCTCTTGATCAACTCAGTTCGCACCCTGGATCGCGGCACGAGCGACCACCTGCCCATCCTGGTGCACGCGGCGTTCGAAGAGCAGGCGGCGCTCACCCGCGTGTGAGCGGTCGGCCTCACCACTGTGGTGGGGCGAGTGCAGAGCTGCCAGCACGACAGGCAGATACACTGGCGGGCGTGCCTGCTGCTGATCGTGTGACCTCGTCTCGCGCTGCGAGTGCGCTCTCACCTGAGGGTGGCCAACCCTTGGCGAAGTCTCACACGCGCGAACCCGGCGACCCGGGCTCGCGTGTGCCGACTGCCCTCGTGCGCGTTGCCGCAGTGCTGCTCGTGATCTACCTCGCGATCGTTGCGGTGCTGGTGTTCGAGCCGGTGCAGGGCGAGGGCGCGAACGTGGTGCTCGTGTGGCTGACCGATGCCGCGGTCTCGCTTGGCGCGAGCCGCGACGCAGCCTTCACGGTGCTCGAGGTGGTGCTCAACGTCGTCATGTTCGTGCCGCTCGGGGTGCTCTTACCGATCCTCGCTCGCCGACTCACGCTGCGCGTCGTACTGCCCGTCGCGGTCGCCGGCCTCGCGCTGACGCTGGTGATCGAGTTCGCGCAGGTCTACATTCCTGGCCGCTACAGTCACCCGAGCGACCTGGCCGCCAACACCCTCGGCGCGGTGCTCGGCGCGCTCCTCATCGTCGCATGCCGCTGGCTCGTCACCCGTCGCTAGTCGGATCCACGCCCATCGCGGCGCGAGCGGCGCACCGACACCCGATCATCGAGACGACGCCGACGAGCACGAGCGCTCCGCCGGCCCACAGCATCCACGAGCGATCGTCGTCGCCGGTGCGCGAGATCTGGCCGGTGATCGGGGTCACGGTGCCGGGATCGGGCTCTGGCACCGGGGCTGGCCCGGGACCTGGAGTTGGGCCAGGTGCCGGCCCGGGATCTGCGGCGGTTGAAATGCCGGTGAGCACTGATCCACTGGTCGCACCGCCCGCGAAGACGGCGGTGAGCGTGACCGCAAATGATCGCGATGAGGTGAGCCCGGTGAAGG
>JAAZFP010000403.1 GCA_012511645.1 Microbacteriaceae bacterium | reverse complement strand
GATATGAACATCGGATCGATTGTGCGCAGCGCAAATGCGTTTGGTGCCGACACCGTGCACATCGTGGGTCGCCGCCGCTGGAATAAGCGTGGTGCTATGGTCACCGACCGATACCAGCACGTCGAACACCGCGAAGATATCGCGGCGCTCGTCGCGTGGGCCGAAAGCGAGGGTGTGCCCATCATCGCGATCGACCATGTGCCCGGCTGCGTGCCGATGGAGACCTTTGACTGGCCGGAACGATGCGTCATGCTGTTCGGTCAAGAGGGGCCAGGCCTCACCGAGGAAGCCATTGCCGCGAGTGAAGCGGTGGTCGAGATCACACAGTATGGGTCAACCCGATCGATTAACGCCAGCGCTGCGGCGGCGGTCGCTATGTACTCGTGGGTGATGCAGCACTCGCCGCTGCGCCCGCGGTAATCGGATGCTGACGCCCCCGTCACGAGGTTTGTGGAAGTGGGGGCGCCAGCGGGAAGTGGCGACCGTTAGGCGTCGAGCCCGCGCTTCAGGTCGGCGATGAGATCATCCGGGTGCTCGAGCCCGATCGACATGCGCACAATCGAGGTCTCTGGCTTCGCGTCGCCCGCAACAGGGCGGTGCGTGAGCGCCGCGGGGTTCTCGATAAGCGAGTCGACTCCGCCGAGCGAGACCGCGTGGGTGAACACCCGCACCGATGAGGTGAGCTTCTCGGCGGCATCAAGCCCGCCCGCAAGACGGATCGATACCATCGCGCCGGTACCGGTCATCTGGCTGCCGAGCACTCCGTGCGGGTCGCCGTTCATGCCGGGGTAGTACACCTGCTCGACCGCGGGATGCGTAGCGAGCCACTCGGCAACCACACGAGCGTTTTCTTGCTGTGCGCGCACGCGCAGTGGCAGCGTCGTGAGGCCGCGGTGCAGCAGGTAGGCGGCGAGCGGGTGCAGAATCGCGCCAGTGATGGCGCGCACCGGACGCAGTTTCTCGGCGTGAGCCTCAGAGCAGGCGATCACGCCGCCCACCACGTCGCCGTGTCCACCGAGGTACTTCGTTGCGCTGTGCATGACGAGCGCGGCCCCGTGGTCGAGCGGGTTCTGCAGCACGGGGGTAGCGAAGGTGTTGTCGACCAGCACGGGCACGTCGCCTGCCTGCTCGACGATCGACGAGATACTGACGAGCTCGAGCGTCGGGTTTGCCGGCGTCTCCATGATGACGAGACCCGTGTCCTCACGCACCGCGCCGCGCACCTCGTCGGGTTCGCAGAAGGTGACCTCGGTGCCGAGCAGTCCGGTGGCGAGCAGGTGATCGGTGCCGCCGTAGAGGGGTCGCACCGCGACCACGTGGTGCTTGCCCGATGCTGAGGTGAACGCGAGCAGTGCTGCGCTCAATGCCGCCATTCCCGACGAAAACGCGACCGCAGCCTCAGCGTGCTCGAGCTTCGCGAGGCCCGTCTCGAATCGTGCAACCGTCGGGTTCCACAGCCGCGCATACACGGCGCTGCCACCGGCCGGTGGGCGCCCGCCGCCCGAGATTGCCTCGTAGGAGTCGCCGCCCTTCTCAATATCGGGCAGCGGGTTGGTCGACGAGAGATCGATCGGCAGGGCGTGCAGGCCCAGTTCGTTCAGGTCTTCGCGGCCCGCGTGCACGGCCAGGGTGTCAAGATGCATGTCAGCGTCGGTCATGCACTCATTCTGGCAGGTCTCGTGTCCGGCCGCAGGTGTGTAGTTATTCGCGGTGAGCCAGCAGTGCGACCGTCAACGCCGCGAGGGTTTCTCCCTCAGTGAGGTTTACCCCAAGGAGCTGTTCGATGAGCTCGAGTCGTTGGTAAAACACCGAGCGTGAGAGCCTGGCCTGCTGCGCTGCGAGCGACCGGTTCGTGGGGTGCGCGGTGTACGCCCGCAGTACCTCGAGCAGATCGCCGGGATGCCCTGGGCCTCGCGCCCGATCGTGCACGATGAGCGGGGTGAGCAGGCCGGTCGTGAATTGCTGCAATTCGGGGGTGCCGGCGAGCGAACGGACGAGGTG
>JAAZFP010000050.1 GCA_012511645.1 Microbacteriaceae bacterium | reverse complement strand
GTTCGTAGAAGCTGGTCATGTGAGTGGTCCTATCGGTTGCTGACTTTTCCGAACAAGCTGGCGATCGGGGCGACCACAAGTGGACGAGCAGCGAAGACAACGCCGACCGTAACTGCGATGCCTGCCGCGAAGATCCAGAAGCCGGTCCAATTGACGACGTCTTGCCCCGCAAACATGTGGTTGAGGTTTCGAAGTGCTCCCGTAGAGAACACGAGGAACACGTGCACGATGATGAACAACACGAAGAACAGCATCGTTGGGAAGTGGAGCGCCCGCGCGAGTGGTGCCGGGCAGATCTTGTTCTGCCGTTCGGCGTTCTTTGGCCATCATTCACTCATACGCATACCCGTAATCGCGGCGAGCGGTGCCGCAACGAACACGACGAGTGCGTACATGAGCTGCTGGAGGCTGTTGTAGTGCACCCAGCCGTTTTCGGTCGGCCATTCGAGCGTTAGGTATTGCAACGCCGCCGACAGGGCATTCGGGAGTACTTCCCAACTCGTCGGCACGATGCGCATCCAATGCCCGGAGACGAACAACAGCACGACAAACACGACTCCGTTGATGAGCCAGAGCACATCGAGCGAGGTGTGTAGCCACAGATTGATGCTTATTTTCTTGCCGCCCCGTATGGGCGTCCAGAAGGCTGGTGGCTTTTGCTGTTGCCGAACCTGCAAGCCCGTTCGGATGATGAGGGCCATCAGGAAGAAGTTCAAGAAGTGTGTCCAGCGAGCCCAGGCGGGGAAACCCGACTCGACGGATTCCGGCAGCGGATAGTCGCCGGGGAAGCGCTCCATAAACTCGGGCACACCGGGGAGCGTAGTCACGCCGCGTGCCGCGAGAACGATCATTGCTGCGGCGAGAACTACGCCGAGCGCCCAGAGAGCGCCACGCTTTACCCACCTCACCAATGCCGAATCTTCGGTGGAGGTGCGCTTCTCCTTGGCAGCGGATGGAGCGTTCTTCTTGACGGTTGCGCTCTCGGGTTTGGTCTCTCGAACCGCTGGCACCTGGGCCGGAGCACTCACCACTGATTGTGCGACATCGGCGGTGGCGTCGAAAACCACGTCTTCCTTGGCCTCGATGACGGGCGCCGACGCCGGTGTCCTTGGGGCCGGAGAACTTGCCGAGATCTCGGAACTTTCGGGTGTGCCCGAAGCAGCGGTCTCGCTCTCGGGTGCGAAGCCCTCGGCAGGCCAGGGCTCGCCGCCAGCTACGCGAGGAAGTCCTCTGCGGAGGGGAACAGTGCTCATGAGAAGCGGGACTTCTCGTTGAACTCTGTTCGGTTGTGGCTGGGATTCACGAGCCCGGACATCGAGCGCGGCCGCAGCTGTTGCGGGGCCCGCGACCGTCTGATCGACCGGAGCCGCCTCAACTGGTTGTGCCGTTACAGCGGGAGTGGTCAGTACAGCGGGAGTGGTCAGTGCGGCGGTCCCCGCCGCAGGCCAGGGTTCCCCGCCCGGAACGCGCGGTAATCCTCGGCGGAGAGGAACCTGGGACGTTGGGCTTGCCGTTTCGGGCTTCGGTTCCGTGACGGAACGCTCAGCGGGTGCGGGTGCGGGTGCGGGTGCGGGTGTGGGTGCGGATGCGGATGCGGGTGCATCCTGCGGTGGTGCTGCCGCCGCATGGCGCGGTCCCGCGAGAGCGATGCTCTCAACGATATGCGTGGGGACTGTACCCGGAAGGGGCCATGCCTCGCCGCCCGGTGTGCGTGGCACCCCCCGTCGAACCTCTCACGAGTAGGAAGCCATAGTTACTGTCTCCGTGCCTCAAGCAGGCGTACAAGCTTCGGGACGACTTCGAAGACATCTCCGACGATGCCGAAATCAGCGACTTCAAAGATTGGCGCCTCGGCATCCTTATTGATTGCGACGATCGTCTTCGCGGTCTGCATGCCCGCGCGGTGCTGGATTGCACCGGAAATTCCGAGTGCGATGTAGAGCTGTGGTGAGACGGATACGCCCGTTTGGCCGACCTGAAATGGTGCCTCGACGTACCCGGCATCGACGGCCGCGCG
>JAAZFP010000402.1 GCA_012511645.1 Microbacteriaceae bacterium | reverse complement strand
GTCACACCGCGAACGGCGATTTTTCGTACACCGATGGCGAAACATCGCCAGGGCCTGTGATTCTGAGGCTCCGATTCTCAGCGTGCGATCGCTACTGGGCGTCGTTCGATTGCGCCGGTGAATCAGCCTTCGGGGGCAGACCGAGACGGGCCCGTTCTTCGGCTTCCATCTCTTTGTAAATGCGGCGCTCGGTGCGGTCAGCACGAAGAATGAGTCGCAGCACACCAAAGAAGAAGATGCCGATCAGCACGGTCGGAGTGACCGACCAGATCGCGTTGACCCACCAATTGTCCATGAGCATGTAGTGTAGCGTCGCGAGGTGTGAGGTTTGCTGAGTCTGATTCAGCCAGCTCGACGGCGCGTCCGCAGCACTTCATCGAGGTCGAGCATGCCGTCAGATGTGTCGCCCACACCGAGGGTGCGCAACCGCTCCGCAATTGCCGAAGCCTCGGATGCCACTGGCGCGGGCCTCGCTGGCGTCGCTGGCCTCGCGGGCGTGTCTGAAACCGTGACTGTCTCAGGTGCAGACTCGGGTTTCGCCGACACCCGTGCAGACTCATTCGCCCGGTGCTGCTGCACCTGCCGCTGCGCCTCGTGCAGCAGCATCGAGTGCGGCTGGTTCGAAAGCTGCGCCGGACGCTGCGCTCTCGCACGCGCCATCACCTTTGCACGCTCGGCGTGAGCCGCAGCGGCGGCCTGGGCTGCTGCGTGGTCTGCGGCGCTCGAGCGCGACACTGGCTCGGAAAGCGGCGTGGCTGCCACCGCTTTCGTCTGCACGCTGACGACCTCTTCGGCCTCAATCTCGACAACCCTCACTCGCCCCGGCGCAAGCAGCACCAACGCGCCGAGCGCGGCGATACATGCGGCCAGGGATCCGAGCATCAGTGTTGACCCAAGACCCGCAATCGCAAGCCCCACTCCGACGAGGCCGGCAATCACTGCGAGCACGAGCGAAAGCGCGGCGAACGAACGCACCCGGCGCACCCAGGGACGACGGAGTTTTGCCGCGCGCACCAGCGCTGCCTGCTTACGCTTCATCTGTTGCGCTTTCATTTCAGCCCGCACCTGCGCAGCACGCGCCGCTGACAGTTGCTCTTTGCGTTCTGCCTCCTGGCGCCGCTGGGCGGTGCGCAAGATGCGCTCCTGCGCGAGGGCCTCTCGGGCCGTCGCTTCGACGCGCACCTCGGTGGGCACCTCGGCAGTTTCTGCCAGAACTCGCAGCGTGCGCTGCAACCGCAGTGCGTTTTGCTCGGCGGCTTTGAACTCTCGGCGGCGCAGCCAGCTGGGCACCAGCACTGCCGCCCAGAGCAGCGCTGCGACCACAAAGATCACTCCGCCACCAAATACGCCGCTTCCCATGAGCCTCACTGTACGGTCATGGCCCCGAATCAGTTCTGTGGCGCGCCGATTCTTGCAAGCATTCCGTGTGGCACCTCTTCGGTGGTGACCGCAAAACTCTCGTGATCACACCACTCGCCGTTGATGTGAATGTAGCGCGCGCGTCTGCCCTCGTAGCGCATGGCAAGCTTCTCGACCACGCGAAGCGAAGCCGTGTTCTCTGGCCGAATGCAGATTTCGATGCGGTGCAGTGCCAAGTCGACAAACGCATAGTCAATCGCGAGTGCCACGGCCGTCGGTGTGACGCCGCGACCCGCGACGTGCTGCGACACCCAGTAGCCAATCGAGGCCGACCGCAGCGCACCACCGCTGATGTCACTGATTGACAGTTGGCCGACGACCTCGCCCTCGACGGTCACCACAAAACTGACTG
>JAAZFP010000401.1 GCA_012511645.1 Microbacteriaceae bacterium | reverse complement strand
CTTGAGGACTGCAGCCTCGTAGTGTTCCCGGTTCACCTGGTCGGTGACGATGCTGCCCGCATCGGTGATGACCCCGGCGTGTGCGCCGGTGATGAGCCCGGCGGAAACCGCGTCGTGAGTGTGCGGGTAGTCGGTGATCAGGGTGAACGCGCGCCCCATGCGGGTGGTGACGGTGCGGTCGGACTCGCGAAGGGCTGCACTGATGACTGAGGCGATCATGCGGTGAGCCATACTGCCACCATCAGGGTGGGCGCCAGTGTCGGCAACGTCACATGCGAGCGACGACGCGGCAGCGAGCAGGGCTGCTTCGCGTGCTTCGAGCTGGCTCTTCAACGACCGAATTTTGGCGAGGCCTGACACGACCCGGTCGAGCTCGATGAGCTGCATCGGGGTGAGGGTCAGGTTCGTTGTCATGTTCCCAATTCAAGCAGGCACCACTGACATTTTTGGGCCCGAAAGAGAATCTGTGGACAAGTCAGGGGCGAAGTGCCTGTGGACTACGAATGAGCGGCAAAACATGCGGAAAATGGGCCACCGAGCCTTCCTCAGGCCGGCAAGAAAGTGAGCGAATGGGGCAACGAAATGAGCAACGAAACGGGTGACGCGACGAATAACGAACGGGCGACAAGACAAGCGGAGAGGGGACGACCAGGCGAGCGACCAAGGGTCCGCAGAGTCATCAGCGAATCAGTGCCCGGCAGGTGAAAAATTGGCCATGAAGTCGACACGAATGGGTGCACATCGGCGACGAAACCGCGGCGAACCCGTGACTGGTGCATCAAGACATTGAGTGAGACGCGTAGTCGACAGTAACCGGTCAAGACGCCGGTATGTCGGTGCGCGAACCAATGTCTAGCGCACGGAGATGAGCCTGGGTGGCGGGCCTTCGAGCCGAGCTACTGAGACCTTCAACGTCACAATATCGGCTTTGACGGCGTCCAATTGCTGATGAACCTGTACAAATTCCTGATGAACCTGAGCGAATTGCTGATTCACTTGCTCAAACTGTTTGTCGACTTGTTCAAACCGTTTGTCGACTTGTTCAAACCGTTTGTCGACCTGGTCAAATCGCTTGTCAACGTGATCGAACCGCAAATTCATGTGTGTCGTCAGTCGTGACTCAAGACGATTCATTAGGGCGAACTGGCCACCAAAGATGATTGCCGCCGCGCCAATGATCGAAATGAGCGCTCCAATCACATCTGGGGTCATAGGCATGCCTCGATTCTTCGTTACTTGGAGTGCAGATGCAAGCCACCGTAACGAACGATCACGCCCGATATCTTGATTCGCGCACGCTGTCCCGAAATCTGTGGATAACTTCGGAAGCAAGGCATGTGGACTACGAATCGCAGCCCTCATCGTGATGACCTCGGCAACGCCCCGCAGGCCTACCGTCTACCGCTAGCAACCGCCAACTACCTACCGCCAACCGCGAACCGACAACGCCACCGTGGGCCTACTGCACACCCTCTACCGCGCACCGCCAACCACCTACAGCGAACCACTTACCGCCCGAGCATCGAGCGCGCCTGACGCAGCACGGGCTCGTCGATCATCTTGCCCTCGAAGCGGAACACTCCCGGCTGCCGCTCGGCCTCGGCGAGCACCCGCTCGGCCCAGGCCACCTCATCGGGCGAGGCCGCATACGAATCGCGAATCGTCTGCATCTGTGACGGGTGAATCGACGCCGTCGCGTCGAAGCCGCTGGATGCTGCGTCGACGGCCTCTGCGCGCAGGCCATCGAGATCAGGGATGTTCATGTACACCGAGTCGATCGCTAGCTTGCCCGCAGCCTTCGCGGCAAATAGCACCCGCGAGCGAGCGTAGCGCGCGAAGTCTCGATAGCGACCATCCTCGTGCCGTGATGACCGCCCGCCCATGCTCGCGGCGAGGTCTTCGGCGCCCCACATGGTGGCGATGGCGGCGGGGTGTGCTGCGATTTCGGGGGATCGCTCCACCCCGACCACGGTTTCGCACAGTGCCACGACGCGGTAGCCGGCCGCGCCGAGCGCGTCGAGTTGTACCGTATTCTCGGCCTTCGCGAGCATCACGACCCGGTAGCTGGTCCGGGCGAGCGCCGCGAGATCAAGGGCGTGGTCATCGGTGTCGACGGGGTTCACGCGCACGATGACGCGCGCAGGATCGAGTGCCGCATCGCCGCTCGCAGAGGCCACGAGTTGTGAGCGGGCCGAGACTTTGTCAGCGGGCGCGACCGCATCTTCGAGATCGATTATCACCGTGTCGGCGGCGTCCAACGCCTTTGCATAGCGGTCGCCGCGGTCGGCGGGGCAGAAGAGCAGGGCGCGTCCGAAGCTCACTGTGCGCCTCCATCACTCGAGGAAGAGGAAGAGGGAGAGGAAGAGGGAGGAGAAGGAGAAGGAGAGGAAGAACCAGCAGCAGAAGTAGAAGCAGCAGCACCAGAAGAATCAACTGCAGAGACAGCACCAGCACCAGCGCCCACCGCCAGCGTCTGCATGAGCGTGGATCGCGTCGCGAGCGCCACGACCTCACCTCGCTGGTTGCGCATCGTGTGCTCGAACTCGACGATGCCCTGGGTGGGGCGTGACTTCGAGAGCCGTTTGCCCGCGATGCGGGTCTCAGCGTAGAGGGTGTCACCGACGCGCACGGGCGCGGGGAACGACACCTCAGTGAACCCGAGGTTCGCGACGATGGTGCCGAGGGTGAGCTGCGTCACTGACAGGCCGACCATGGTCGACAGCGTGAACATGCTGTTGACGAGGCGCTCGCCAAACTCGGTGCCCTCGCTCCACGCGGCGTCGAGGTGCAGCGACTGCGTGTTCATGGTCAGCGTCGTGAACATGACGTTGTCGGCTTCGCTGACGGTGCGGCCGGGGCGGTGCAGATAGGTGGCGCCGACCTCGAACTCCTCGAAATAGAGGCCGCGCTGCTCGATGCGTTTCTCGCTCATGCTGCTCCTTCGTCTGATT
>JAAZFP010000400.1 GCA_012511645.1 Microbacteriaceae bacterium | reverse complement strand
TCGCTGTGCTCTCACAAGTGCGCGCCGAGGAAACCCAGCGGGTGCGCCGCGTTGAGCGCCGCGAGCATGAACCCTGGCGCCGCTCTCAGCGGGTGCCCGAGGGCATCAGCGACCTGCTTGCTGAAGGCTAATTCGCACACCACCAGGCTAGGGTGAAAGACATGAGTCTTTCGGCTGAGCAGGCCCGCTCACAGCTTGAGCATCGCATCGCGCAAGGCTTTACGTTTCCATTCGAGGTACCGCCCGTGCCGCAGATCGGCAACGGCGTGCGTGACTCTGCCGTGCTCATCCTCTTTGGAGCGCTCGACCGAGTGCTTGCTGCAGACGAGAGCGACGCGAGAACGCCAGTGCCGGGTGAACTTGATGTGCTGCTCACTCGTCGATCAAACGGGCTGCGCAATCATGCTGGCCAAATCGCGTTTCCGGGCGGCGGAGTCGAACCGGGTGACGCCGACTACGCAGCAACCGCCTTGCGAGAAGCGAACGAAGAGACCGGACTTGATCCGCGCGGTGTCGATGTGTTGGGTGTGCTCCCCCAGACCCACATTCCCGTGAGCAACTACGTCGTGAACCCGGTGGTCGGCTGGTGGCGACTGCCGAGTGAGGTGGCCGCAGACCACAGCGAGTCAATCGAGGTGTTTCGCGTGCCGGTTGCCGAACTGGTTGATCCAGCGGCTCGTCGCACGGCTGTGTTGCATCGAGCCGGTGATGTGTACCGTGGCCCCGCGTTTGCGCTCGGCCCCCAGTTCGGCGGCCACATCGTGTGGGGGTTCACCGCGATGCTGCTTTCGGGCATTTTTGATGCCGTCGGCTGGTCGATGGCGTGGGACGAAGACCACATCTAGCAGGTTCCGCGCACGAGATAGGCTGGGCATGCCGAGGGCAGCATTGCTCTCTTCCGAGGGGGACTTTATGGCGAAACCAACTGAGAACCGTACCAAGGCAAGCAACGTTGGTGCGCTAGAGCGGGCCTCATCCCGATCCTGGCACGACTGGTTAGCCCTTCTTGATGCTGCGGGAGCCGCATCACTGTCACACTCTGACATTGCGAAAATTGCGAGGGACGCGATGCCGTCCAGCCTGAAGAATCCTGAGTGGTGGGCGCAGGATGCAGCCATTGCGTTCGAACAGCACATGGGGCTGCGTGTCCCTGGCCAATCGTCAGCCGGTGATTTTCGTGTGAGTGTGAGCCGAACGTTAGGGTTCGGCCGGGATGATGCCATTGAACGATGGATCGCCTCGTTCGCGGCCGTCACCCACCTCGGCCACGCACTTGACAATGCCCGCACGTCGCGCACCGATAAACGCTCGTTCTGGCGCGCATCGCTCGAGGGAGCAGGCAAGGTCGAAGTTGCCGCACTGGCAAAGGAACCCGTTCGCTCACTCGTTACCGTGAATCACACCGCGCTCACCTCCGACACAGACATCGAACCGTGGCGGGCACATTGGAAAACGTGTCTCTCCTCACTCTGATTGCGCCGCACGCAAATCAGCGCTGGGCCTGACCGTACTCGGTACAGTGTGTGTATGAGTAACTCTTCCGGGCAGGGTCATGCCGACAGGTCACCCGCAGATCTTGCTGCCGAGGCGGCATCAACCATCGCTGAACTGAGCGGTGTCGAGCAGCACGATATCGCGCTCACGCTGGGCAGCGGCTGGGGCCGGGCAGCCGAGCAGATCGGCGAAGTGGTGGCGCAGATCCCCGCAGATCAGGTGCCCGGGTTTCGGTCCTCAGCAGTGGTCGGGCACTCTGGCCTGTTGACTTCGATTCGCCTGGCTGACGGCCGACACGCGTTA
This sequence comes from Microbacteriaceae bacterium, assembly GCA_012511645.1. Taxonomy (GTDB): domain Bacteria; phylum Actinomycetota; class Actinomycetes; order Actinomycetales; family Microbacteriaceae; genus Leucobacter. The sequence continues at coordinate 4,677 of JAAZFP010000400.1, read as the reverse complement.
GTGATCGGTGCCCGCACTCACTTCTACGAGGGCCACGGGGTGCGCGCAGTCGTGCACGGCGTGCGCACCGCCGCAGCAACCGGCGCACGGATCATGGTGCTGACCAACGGCGCCGGCGGGGTCGACCCAAGGTTCACCCCCGGCATGCCCGTGCTGATCAGCGACCATATCAACCTGACCGCGGCCTCACCCCTCGAGGGCGCGACCTTTGTTGACCTCACCGATCTCTACTCACCACGGCTGCGCATGCTCGCGCGCACCATCGACCCGCAGTTGCACGAGGGTGTGTATGTGCAGTTTCCCGGCCCCCACTACGAAACCCCAGCAGAGGTGCGCTACGCCGGCATCATTGGCGGGCAAATCGTCGGCATGTCGACCGCGCTCGAAGCGATTGCAGCACGCGAGGCTGGTATGGAGGTGCTTGGGCTCTCGCTCATCACGAATGCCGCCGCCGGCATCTCAGAATCAGCGTTAAGCCACGAAGAAGTTCTTCAGGCGGGCCGCGATGCAGAGCCCCGCCTTGCGGCATTGCTCGCAGACATCGTGCCCCAGCTCCCCGAGCGAGCCGAGCGCTAGAGACCCCACGCTGCGCGGATCGCTCGGTGCAGAAAAATAAATCATCAGATGAAGCGAAAGTTGCGTACACTAGAGGAGTGAGCGCCTCAAACCATTCTGATGAGCACACCTCGTCAGACTTCATTTTCATCTGCCCGAGCCACCTGGAGTGTGTGCTCGCTGCGGGTGACAGCAGCGATGTTGCAGCGCTGCGCGACTGGTGCGCCTCGCTCCCCCGCAAGAGCTACGGCCGCGTCTTCATCGAGGTCGATTCAGCCGCGCAGATCGAAGCGCTTGACACCCCGCCTGGCGTGGGCGTCACCTGGCTGGTGCGCGAAGCTGATGCAGCTCTCACCGGGCATCGCCTGATGGAAGCTGTCAACGCCTGGCTCGATGAGTGGGTGCGCGCCGACCCGCTCAGCGGCCGCTATGTGCACCTGTGGTCTGGCGCACGCACGAGCGACGACGTCACTGCGCAGTGGCAGAGCATTCGAACAGAACTCGCTGAGATCTGGGCGGCCGCCGCAGAGTACCGCGAGCAGCACGCCTAGCGTTTTTGCTGCAGTTCACGTCTCTGCAGCAGCTGAGCTACGAAGCCAGTTGCGAGCGCAGGAACCACCGATCCTTGTCGAGCTGCTCGGCCAGCGCAATCACGATGTCTTGGCTCGGCGCATCAATCTCGGCAAGCCCCTCGATCGCGGCATAGACCGTGACGAGCGTCGCATCGACCTGGGCGATCACATCGTTCAGCGTCGGGTCTGACTGCTGAAATCCTGCCTTGGGTTCGGGAAGCGTGGCCTGTGCTGCCACGGTGCCCACCCGCGCGTCGACGGGCAGCCCCAGCGCAACGATGCGCTCTGCCACCTGATCGGCGCCATCCTGCGCGTGTGCGACCAGGTCATCAAGAAACTCGTGCAGCCCGATGAAGTTTGCACCGCGCACATGCCAGTGTGCCTGCTTGCCGTTCACCCCGAGAGCAACGAGGTCGCGCACGACAGGCGCAAGATACCGCTCGACACCGATTGGGCGATCGAGATCTTGCCTCGCCACAACAACCGACTGCTTCTTCGTGTGCGCCATGATGACCGACCTTTCGCTGATATGGCCGCCAGGGCCTAACCGTTGATTGCTTCCACTCTCGCCTGAATCGCCACATCGCGCAAGCAAGGAAAGGCACACCTTGGTACGAGCAGAGAGATGAGCAGAGGGCCGCGATCACTCACAGGATCGCGGCCCTCCGCTCATTCTTGGGATTCAGCGTAGGCTATGCGGCGCACTGGCAGCGGTCTGCCTGCGCTACGCCTGCGAGCGCCTCCTCGATGTGCTCGCCGCACCCCTGCCAGGTGGGCTTGGTGCAGTTGGGGCAGGTGACTCGTTGACACATGGGGTGCTCCTTTAGGTTGAGATATTTGTAGTGTAGTTAGCGAACGATGGAAATGCCGGTGGCGCTGGATGCTTGCTCCACCGAGCCAAGGTTGGTGAGGTTCGTGAAGCCAGCCTGTTGCATCAGTGCAATTGCCTGGCCTGAACGATTGCCTGAGCGGCAGTACACGTAGTACTCGGCATTCGGATCGAGTGTGGGAATCGCGGCCGCAACGTCGCCCCCGTTGAAGTCGAGCTGGGTTGCACCCTCGAGGTGCCCCTCAGCGAACTCTGCCGCAGTGCGCACATCGAGCAAGATTGCCTCTGGCCCGACCGTCACGCTGGGCTCAGCCGCAGCCGCCGACACGCAGGCTGAGAGTCCCACCGTCAACGCGAGTGCGCCAAACACTGCGGCAGCGGAACGGGCAACTGACAATTTTTTCTTCATGATTTCCTTCTTCTAGTGTGTGGTGAGGTGCGCGATTGCATCGCGTCAGGCTCCGTTCTGAATGAAAGTGGTCAGGCTGCCCAGTACCGCGGGTACTTCTTGCACGAACACAAAGGCACCCATGGCGAGCACGAACCAGCCGAAGCCCTTGCGCAGCGCACGCTCTGGCACTATCCCTGCGAGGCGCACCCCAATGAATGAGCCTGCGATAGCCATGCCGGTGAAGGCGAGCACCACCGGCCAGTCGAGCTGCACCGAGAACAGGTATCCAGCGAGCCCCGCAAACGACTTCATCACGATCACGAGCAGCGATGTGGCTACCGCAGCGGCCATCGGAACGCCACCCAGCAGGTTGAGCGCGGGCACGATGAGAAACCCACCGCCGGCGCCAATGAGCCCGGTCGCGAGCCCCACCACAAACCCATCGATCACGATGCGGATGAGCGGGAGCTCGCCTCGCTGAGCACCCGCAGACTGACCATCGGGGTCACCGTCTGGTGGTGCGGCCAGCGTGCGACGGCCACGAATCATCGCAACCGCGGTCGCCACCATCATCAGCGCAAACAGCACCATCAGCACGGCACCGGGAATGTACCCGCCGGCAATTCCACCGGCAAAGGCGCCTCCCATGCCCGCGACGCCAAAGATGAAGCCCATCTTCCAGCGCACACGCCCAGCTCGAGCATGACTGATCATTCCGAAAATGCTTGTCACCCCAACGATGAACAGGGAGGCCGCGATCGCTTCGCGGGGCGCCATGCCCAACACATAGGTCAGAATCGGCACCGTCAGAATCGATCCGCCACCGCCCATGAGACCAAGGCTGACGCCAACCAGCACGGCGAGCAGCAGCGCAATGATCAGGGCGAGTTCCATGGGTCTCTCAGACGGTGACGGGGTCGGGGTGATTCAGGTAGGTGAGGGTGTTCGTGCGCGATCAAACGAGCACGCGGTTGCCCGTGAACGACGGCTCATTGCCTGGAACGGCAACCCAGGCCGCGTAGCTTCCCTCAAGCTCGGCGACGTCGTAGCCTTCGCGTCGTAGCGCGCTGGCTACGACAGAGTTGCGCACGCCGCTCTGGCAGTAGGTCACGAGCGCACCCGCATCCTTCGCGGGCAACTCATCGAGATGCCACAGCACCCGCGCGGCCGAGAGCTGCGCGGCACCGGGCAGGTGCCCGTCGGCATATTCCGTCTTGTTGCGCACATCGAGCAGCATCACCCGATCGACCGAGCCCAGAGCCTCGGGCTGCACGATCTTTGGCGTGACAAGCTCGAGTCCGTCGAGCGAGGTGATGAAACCACGCACCGAGTCACTGCCGACGCGAATCAGGTGGTCGCGCAGCGCCACGGCCGTGTCGCGAGAGTCTGCGAGCAGCACGATCGGTCGGTGTTCGGCCTCTGGGTTGTAGGCCCACCCGCCGTAGGTCGCCGCCTTGCCAACACCTGGAATATTGAGCGCGCCGGCGACGGTTCCCTCGTGCGCCTCGCTGTGGTGCCTGGTGTCAACGAATACCACCCGATCTGCGGCGAGCTCTTCACGCAGCTGGGCTGCAGTGAACTCAATGAGCTCCGAGGCTTCGCCGATGACCGCCGGGCCCTGCTTGTTCTGCACTTTCATGCGACCAAAGTAGGCGTGGGCGTCTGGCTGACCGCTGAGCAGTTCATCGACAAAACCCTGCTCGTCGTTGGCCGCAAGATACTTCCCCCACCACGAGAAATTGCGCTCATACCCCACGGTGGTTGCGGCAATCGAGCCGAGCGCCTTACCGCAGGCCGATCCTGAGCCATGGGCCGGAAGCACCTGCACATAGTCGGGCAGCGTCACAAAGTGGTCGCGCAGGCTGGCAAACAGATCGCGCGCACCCCCAAAGCGCGTATCGACGAAGCCCGCCGCTTCGTCGAGCAGGTCGGGTCGGCCGAGATCGCCCACGAACACGAAGTCTCCGGTGAGCATGAACCCCGGATCAGTGCTTTGCGCGCCGTCGGTCACGAGGAACGAGAGGTGCTCGGGAGTGTGCCCCGGGGTGTGCACCGCTTTCACCGTAATATTGCCGAGTGTGATCTCGTGCCCATGCCTCATGCGCACCGCGTCGTCGAAGACGTCTGAGTAGGTCCAATCGGGGCCTCCCTCATCCGAGACATACATGGTTGCGCCCGTCGCTGCCGCGAGCTCGCGGGTGCCCGATAGGTAGTCCGCGTGAATGTACGTCTCGGTGACCGCGGTGATCTGTATGCTATTCTTTTCGGCGGGCTGGAGGTACACCTCGAGAACACGACGGGGGTCAACAACAATCGCCTAACCCTTCGAT